>CAZGIZ010000033.1:0-34449 GCA_964526655.1 uncultured Desulfobacteraceae bacterium
GGCCCTTTACAATCGATAGATTTTACTATGCAATATTATAACCGGACATTACTGATAAATATTAAAAATTATGAGAGCGTAAACGTGAAAATACCTTGTCAAAGCAGATTTTTTTGGTGGCGCTGGTGGGAAATAGAGGAGGGATGTCCCGTCCGGCTGATTTGAGCGTTTACAATAAAACATAAATCCATGGACCGTGGGCCCCTCAAAAGGCACACGGTCCTTTTTATTTAAAGGGCTGTGGAGAATTCTTCAGCCCTTTTTTAATTGTCCGGCAATGTCATCTCTTCAAGGTGATATCTACCTGTTTGGTTGCCTGTGGACATATATTTGGGATTTGCACTGTGCAAAGCAGATTCCCAGAAATACATGGCCGTAAATCCCAAATATTTGTCCACTTAAATATCCGGTGGAACTCTTAAAAAGATATCACCTTGAAGAGATAACACTGCCTACCTCGTTTTTTGCGGTCCTTTGGGACAAAAGTTAAACAAAACGAAATGATTTGAGGTTATTTTTAATACTGTGAGTCTGGAATAATTTAAATAAGGAGGGTGAGATGTTATTAGTAATGAATAAAAACGCCAGCACCGAAGAGATCGATTCGGTCATCGCCGCCATAAAAAAACAGGGCTATACCCCCAGGCCAATACCAGGAGGAGAGAGGGTTTCCATCGGCATACTGTTCAACCGCGGTCCTGTTGACGGCACACTATTTTTAGGGCTGCCTGGGGTCAAGGAGGCGATTCCCGTGACGCGTCCCTACAAGCTCGTCAGCAGGGAGTTCCAGCCCCGGGAGACCGTTGTTCAGGTCGGGAATGTCGGGATAGGCAAGGATTCCTTTGCCATCATTGCAGGCCCCTGCGCAGTTGAAAGTGAGACCCAGGCCCTGACCATTGCGAAGCGCGTCAAAGAGGCCGGTGCGGATCTCTTCAGGGGCGGGGCCTTCAAGCCCAGGACCTCCCCCTATTCCTTTCAGGGATTAGGGAAGGAGGGACTGAAGATCCTGGACAAGGTCAGGGATGTGACAGGGTTGCCCATTGTGACCGAAGTCCTGGATCTGGATAATTTCAACATGGTGGAAGAATATGCGGATGTAATCCAGATCGGGACAAGAAACATGCAGAATTTCAGCCTCCTGAGGCGGGCCGGATTGTCGAAAAAACCGGTCCTGCTGAAGAGGGGCATGGCCGCTACCATAGACGAGTGGCTCATGGCGGCCGAATACATTCTTGCTGAAGGCAATTCACAGGTTATCCTGTGCGAAAGGGGTGTAAGGAGCTTCGTGAATCACAGCCGCAATACCCTTGATCTCTCGGCAGTGCCTGTTGTCAGAAATGAAAGCCATCTTCCCATAATCATTGATCCAAGCCATGCGGCTGGGAGGAGGGATCAGGTGATACCCCTGAGCAGGGCGGCGGTTGCGGTTGAGGCCCATGGAATAATGGTCGAGGTCCACCATGCCCCTGAAGAGGCCCTGAGCGACGGGGCCCAATCCCTCTACCCGGATCAGTTTAATGTCCTTTGCAGGCAGGTTCGATCCATTTATGATAACCTGCGGTCCGGCAGGGAAGGGGATTAGGAGAGCCTTTTTAATTCGTCATCCAGAAGGACCCTGCAGTAGCGGCAGAATTCTTCTGATTTGCTGTCAACATCCCTGAGGGTGCGGCAGTAATGCATGCCGCAGGATCTGTCCGGGCAATGACGAAGGTTGAAGGTATGACCCAATTCATGGATGGCCTCTTTTGCAATGCGTTGGCGATAACTGTCCTGGCCGTTTATGGCCGGCAGTTCATCATTAAGGCGGAAGGTCGAGATGATACATGCCTTCCCCCCTAATTGCGCCTCCCCGTAGACATAGGTGAGGATGGGGATAAAGAGGTCAACCTCGCAAATGGAAAGGACTTTGACCGCGTGAACGGGGGCGAGTCCGGCAAGTCTTTCCAGAATTTTCGTGGAGTAGTACTGTTTCCTGGAGGAATCCAGGGCAAAGTCAATTTCCTTGAGGAGCGAACGGACCTCGGTCCTGTAGCCGAATCTCCCGGAGACCCTATTGCCGACATGATTGATAAGAGACGAATCCAGATCACCATGGGGAGAGATTATGATACGTTTTTCACTATGTTCCGGTGCGGGAATCAATCTGGTTTGCGAATCTGATAGCGTTTGATTTTGTTATAGAGCGTGGATCTGTCAATATCCAGGATCTCCGCGCTCTTTGAGATGTTCCAACTGGTCCCCTCCAATATCCGGATAATGTGCCCCTTTTCGATCTCCCTGAGGGAATTGTCGGTCGGCACGGAGACATAGGCGGAACGGAAAATGGGCAGATCTTCCCTCCTGATCTTTCGACCCTTGCACACCACAACCGCCCTCTCTATCGCGTTTTCCAGCTCCCTCACGTTGCCCGGCCATTCATAGATCATTAGTTCATCCATTGCCTCGCGACTCAACCGGTCAATCTGTTTATTGGTCTCCTTTGTAAAGCGGTAGAGAAAGTGATCCACCAGGAGGGGAATATCTTCTTTTCGTTCGCGGAGGGAAGGCATTTTAAAGGAGATCACGTTAAGTCGGTAATAGAGATCCTCCCTGAAGGCCCCTTTTTTAATGGCCTCTTCAAGATCCCTGTTGGTGGCGGCGATCACCCTGAAATCCGCTTCAATGGGCTGGGTTCCCCCGACCCTGTAAAACACCCGGTCTTCAAGGACCCTGAGGAGGTCGATCTGCATTCGCATGCTGATCTCGCCGATTTCATCAAGAAAAAGGGTGCCCCCGTGCGCCAGCTCCAGCCTGCCTTTCTTTGTCTCCTTTGCGTCCGTAAAGGCCCCTTTCTGATAGCCGAAGAGTTCGCTTTCCATGAGATGCTCCGGAATGGAACCGCAGTTTACCGTCACGAAAGGGCCTTCGCTGCACTGGCTGTTTGTGTGGATGGCCTTTGCAGCCAGGCCTTTACCGGTTCCGGTCTCCCCGGTTATCAGGACCGTTGAATTCATGGGGGCCGCGTCCTGTATCAGATCAAACACGGCCTGTATGGGTCCGGCCTGTCCTATCATGCTTTCGAAACGCGTTCGCTCCCTGTATTGTTCCTTGAGATAGAGGTTTTCCTTTACCTGTGCCTGATGTTCAATGACCTTGTCTATGATCAGTCCCAGTTCGTTGGGATCAAAGGGCTTCAGCAGGTAATCATAGGCCCCGCTTTTCATGGCCTCAATGGCCGATGATATGGAGCCATAGGCAGTTATCATGATGACCTCCACGTCGGGATCACTCTCCTTCACCCTCTTCAGGACCTCAAGGCCGCTGATCCCCTCCATCTTTATGTCAACCAGCAGGATGTCAAACCTCTTCTCTTTTATTTTTTCGAGGGCCTCTTCTCCGCTGCCGGCCTTTTCGACATAATGGCCGTCCCTTTCAAGCCAGCCTGCCAGGGATTCACGCATGATGATTTCATCATCAACTATAAGTATCCTAATGCTGCTCATAGGGTACTCCTTCTTGATCGGGAATGACTCGCGGCCTGCTTATGGGGAGCTCGATCTCAAATGTGGCGCCCTTTCCAACCTCTGACTGCACTTCTATGGATCCGCCGTGTTCCTGAATGATGCCGTAGGCGACCGAAAGCCCCAGGCCCACCCCTTTTCCTTTCTTGGTCGTGAAAAAGGGCTCAAAGAGCTTGGGGAGATTTTCATGGGGTATTCCAACGCCCGAATCACTGAATTCTATTATGATCCGGTCCTGTTTTTTAAAATGGGAGGTCTTAACGCCAAGGATTCCACCCTGGCCGTGCTCCATGGACTCGGCCGCGTTGGATATCAAATTCATCAGCACCTGTTGAATCTGGTCAGAGGACCCGACAATATCGGGCAAATTCAAATCCAGGTCCTTTTCAACCCTGATCCCGCTGATCTTAAGGAGATTCGAATTCAAGAGGAGGGTCTGTTCGATCAGCCTGTTAATATTGATCTGATCCGGTTCTATCTTGGACTGTCTCGAAAAGGTGAGCAGGTTGGACACGATCCTGCTCGTTCGCCTGGTTTCGGTCTCCATGAGATCCAGGTATTGCCCGAACTTTTCCGTGTCGTCCCTGTTAACCGGCCCCTCATCCAGGATCCTTTTAATAAGCATGGTAAGATTTAACACACCGGCTATGGGATTATTGATTTCATGGACAACTGAGGCGGCCAGCTTTCCAAGGGAGGCCATCTTGTCCTGATGAAGGAGTTTATCATGGGTTTCCTGTAACTGTCTTGTCCTTTCCTCGACCATCTGTTCGAGTCTCCTGGTAATCTCCTCTTCTTCCTTGAGACGCAGGGTGATATCACGACTGATCTCGATGAATTCCGAGATCCTTCCGTCCTTTTCCCAGATGGGAAACACGTTGACTTCATAATGACGGGGCTCCCCTTTGGACGGGGTCCTGGTCATTATCTGGCGTATGTGTTTTTTGTTTTTTATGACTTCCTTGAGGGGGCAGGGCTGCGTATCGAAGTTGCAGGGTTGATCGGATTGCTGGAAGATCTCGTAGCACCCTTTTCCGATTATCTTTTCCCTGGGGTAACCCGTATGGTTCATAAAGGCGTCATTCACTTCCGTGATCTCAAACTCGGGAGTAATCACGCAGATCAGGTCCTGGATCCCGTTCAGGATTGTCTCCATCTCTTCCGTCCTTGCGCGCAATTTCCGCTCCTCCACGCTTATGGCCTTCCAGAAGATATTGAAGACGTGATAGGATTGGACCCTGATATGGGAAGGTTTGGTCTTGAGGATATCCTCAAGGATGTGCTCCTCCGGGGTAAGAATGATAATTAGCTGTATATTGTACCTGGGATCGTATAGATCGTGATAATCGCCGACCGTGATCAGCCCCAGCCTTTTTGCGGTCAGGATACCGGCGCTCTTGGAATCCGGATCGGCCACGGCACTCATCCGGGCGTTTACATCCTTTTCCCTGTAGTCCATCGTGGTTTTTTCAAGGAGTTCCTTGCATTGAGCGCCGCCTCCAATCACGGCGATATTAATGATCGAAGGCTTTTTATCCTGTCTATTCATATCCATTTATCAATCCGGTGGCCGGGCCCCTTTCTCGTGATACTTGACCATCCACACTACCATGTCTTCCGCCTCTTCAATGCTGACCTTGCTGGTGTTTATTATCAGGTGATAAAGACTTAAGGAGTTTGGATGCCTGTTGTCAAAACATTTCAGAAATAGGTCCCTCCTTTTTTCCCTTGTCTGGATGGTCTTTTCAGCCTCCTTCCTGCCCACCTTCCAAATCTTCTGTAGAAAGGCGATCCTGTCTTCCAGGTCTGCCACGAACAGGACCTTGATGGTGTTGGGGTCGTTCTGGAGGATGAATTGGCTGCCCCGGCCAAGGATGACGACATTGTCCTCTTCAGCGATCTTTTTGATAATACTCTGCAGAAAAATGACATACTTATTTTCGTCGAAATCAGACTTTTCACCCACATAGCGTTCAATGGTGCTGCTGGTGACGAGTTTTGACGTAAACCTGATCAGCCAGTCACCGGCATACTCCTCAACGAATTTTATCCACTCCGGAGAGACCTTTGCCTCCTTTGCAATTTTCTCAATTATACTGGCGCTTACAAACCGGTAGTTCAACCTTTCGGCTATGGCCTTTCCCAGGGTCCAGCCACCGGCGCCGAACTGCCTGGAAATAGATAATACAGTCATTTAGATCCTCCTCTAATAATTTGGCAACGTTCAAAAGCGCATGCATGGCTTCCTTTTTCCTGAATCAGTTCTCAAGGTCAGGCGAGGCCATGACCTTTTTTGAAAGGGGATATCTCTTTAAAAATTCCACAAGACTTTGCCATGACTTAAAATTAGAGGTTTATGCCCGTGAACCCATGGTAATCTCCTGTGAATATGTTGAACCTCTAATTTTAAGTCATTACTGACCAACGTGGTAGATATCCCCTTGAGAAAAGGGTGATGGCCGAATGCCTGACTTTAAAAATTGAATTGTTCCATGCATACACTTTTGAACGTTACTGAAAATTTAAGTCCCAGTTTAGCACTTTCATTCAAGGCAGGTCAAAGGAAACGCATTTTCACTTTTTAACGACTGCGGGAACTTCAAAACACTTTTTGATAACCCGAATGGCCGGATCGAGATAAAGGGCCTGCACCACGCATGTTATGGAGGCGATGGTGCAACCCAGGCAGAGGAGATCAACCCCGTTCTTTTCAAAGGCGTTCAGGAGCTCGCTCACAATACCGAAGCGATCACCGAAGTGGGGGCCATTCATGGAAAATATTACCACGGGAGCGACAATGTCCATGTCCATATTAGGAGCGATCTCTTTCATGAACTCCTGATTGGAGCGGCCTTTGGTATGGGGCAGGCAGAAGGCCAGGATCTCCTCCTTTTCATTATCCGAGGGACCTGTCGCAATGAAGGTCAGATCAAGGCCCGACCGGGCGAATTCTTTAAAAACCTCGGCCAGGTGAGTCATCCCGGCGCCGGTCATCCTGACCCGAAGAAGCTCCTGGCCGTCATTGTATTCGAGTCCGTATACCTTGGGCCTCTTCTCCTGGTAGGAGGCCACTACCTCCTTGTAGAGATCCTCCTTTCCTTCCTGGGCCAGTTTCCAGTCCTCGGGAGTACGATAGGCGCTGAAGTTAAAGGGTTCGAAGAGGGCCCGGGCCGCACTGCTTAATAATTCCTCCCTCAGGAGTATGGAGATGGCGGAGGGCGAATTCGCGAGCGCTTCGGGTTTCACCCCCCTGAGACTGAATGTCTCAAAGAGCCTGCCCAGAATATCGGGGTCTCTGTTATGGGGAAATATGGAGAGGATGGCGATTTCAGAGGAACGATTGAAGGAGTCACCCAGGTTCTCCCGGATCAGGAGGGATGTCTTGAGTCCATGGACGGAATCAACAGTGAGATTCAGGGACCAGAAACGGCCGGAACGGATAAGTGTGAGATAGGGCAGGTTTATCTTTTTCAGCGCGATTGCCCTAAATAAATCGGCAGGTAGGTTTTTCCCTTCCCCGGGCAGGACCAGGGAGAATCTGGCCATGTCCCTGAGGATCTTGAAACCGCCAAGTCTCTTTGAGACAGTCATAGGGGGATTACGCTCCGGGACAACTCTGCTTTTTCTCAATGCCCGTAAAAGGGCATTTCATCAGAGAAGGGCGGTCACCGCGCTCCAAAGGCCCTCGGTGTCAATGGGCTTGGGGATATATTCATCCGCCTCAGTTGCCATGCCGTCCGCGTGGGAATACCTGGTGCTCGGGACCGCTTCACCGACGGCTGTCAACAGGATAACCGGTATATCACGCGTATCTTCATCAGCCTTAAGCTCGGCGCACAGGACGTAACCATCCTTACGGGGCATCATTATGTCGAGTATTACAAGATCGGGACGCCGATCTTTGATAGACTCCTGCCCCTCGATACCGTCATATGCCTTGCCGACTTCACAGCCCTTGCTCTCCAGCATCATAGCCACGGTCTCAACCAGATCGGGATCATCATCTACAACAAGGATATATTTTTGGGACATGGTGTTACCTCCTTCTTCCGCATTTAACTAAAATGCATGAAAATGATTAACGTGTCAAGTTATACAATCGCTTCGCGATTCTATACAACGCGGCTTCGCCGCTCTAAAAAAAAGGAAATTCCTAAGCTATTAAGTTACTCCAAATAGGTATTTCCCTCACTCGTCATCCATTTTCGGCCTTGGGTAAAGGCCGCTGCGCTCGACAATCTCTGGAACCTTCTCTTCCCATTCTATGGCCATTATGTGAAATCCCCTGACCCCTTCCACTTCCTTGAGCCTCTGGATGGATTCCACGCAGATATTAATTCCCTCCTCGGCCTGTTTTTCCTTGGGGACCCCGCTTATCCTCTTAACCACCTCGTCGGGCACGTCCATGCCCGGCACACGGTTTTTCATGTATTTTGCCATCCCCGCAGACTTAAAAGGGGTGACACCGGCCAATATATAGACCTTTTCATGGAGTCCCCGGTCCCGGGCCTGCTTCATGTAGAGCTCGAATTTGTCCAGATTATATATACACTGGGTCTGTATGAATTCAACACCGGCGGCCACCTTTTTTGCGAGACGGGGCACACGGATCTCAAAGGGGTCGGCAAAGGGATTGGCCGCGGCGCCGACAAACATCCTGGGAGGCCTCTTTATCTCATCGCCCCCCAAGAATTTCCCCTCGTCACGCATCAGCCTTACGGTCTGTATGAGTTGCATGGAATCGAGATCAAAGACGTTCTGTCCAGTGGGGCAATCCCCGAATTGCTGGTGGTCCCCTGAAAGGCACAGGATATTGAAGATGTCAAAGGAGGCCGCTCCAAGGATATCACTCTGCAACGCGATCCTGTTCCTGTCCCTCGTTACCATCTGGAGGGTGGGCTCGATCCCCATCAACTTCAAATGGATACAGGAGGCAAGGCTGCACAGCCTTGTCACTGATGTCTGATTGTCCGTGATGTTAATGGCATCCACGTGATTCCTGATCATTTCGGCCTTATCCGTAATGTCCTTGGGATCGCTTCCCCTGGGAGGCCCGCATTCCGATGTCACGGCCATATGTCCTGCGGCCAGTATCCTTTCAAGTCTGCTCGGTGTCTTTGTCTCTTTCATTCTCTAAGATCCTCCCTGATGATTTTCCGGGGGCCCCCGGCACGTTCCGTTGACCAATCCTTTATGGGGGCAAGCCGCTCAAAATCCTCCATCCTTCCAAGCTCCTTGAGCCTGTCGATTATAAGCTGCCAGGCGCAGTCAAGATCCTTGCTTATTTCACATTTTCCCTTCGAAGATCCGCCACAGGGACCGTTCAGGAGCCTTTTCGCGCAGCGGGAGACGGGGCAGATGGATCCGGTCCTTGCCAGGATACATTGGCCGCAGCCCTGGCAACGCTCGGACCATACCCCTCTCTCTTCGGCGACGCCCATAAAACTGGTGTTTACGCCGGGAAATACCGGCATCCTTTTATATTTTTCCGCCATAAACTGGACACCCACGCCGCAGGCAAGGGATACAACGGCGTCGTACTTGTCAATGATATCCCGTATCTCTTCCAGGTATTCGTGGTCACACTGACGCTCAAGGGTTACCTCGTCTACCTCCACCTTCCTGCCCTGATTCATGAAATACATCCGGAGGGCCGATGCGAGGATCCCTACCTCCTTTTTCCCGCCCGCTTCGCAAACCGTGACACACTCATTGCATCCTGCTACAAGTATCTTCTCGCAATCCTTGACCTCTTCGATGATCTCCTCTATGGGCTTTTTTTCGGCGACAATCATATCCTTTGACCTCCCTCTTTTAAGGCGGTTGAGTAGTTAATTACGCTGCCTTTTTCATGGCGGTTTTTATGGGGTTGGGCCCCAATTTCTTTATCTTGTCGGTCATCTCAACGGCTATCTCCACGAACCGGGGCGCCTCGCTGGAGGAGAGGTTGTACATCCCGACCCGCTCTCCGCCGATTCCAACAGCATCAAGGATCGCCCGGGCCTGCTCGACCCTCTTGCGGGCCCGCAGATTGCCCCGTTCGTACCGGCAGTCACCCTCCATGCAGCCCACCACATAGGCTCCGTCCGCGCCCTTTTCAAAGGCCCTCAGGATATGGAGGACATCCACCTTGCCCGTACAGGGCACCCTGATAATCCTTATTGTGTCCGGATAATTGAGTCGCATGGAACCTGCCAGGTCCGCGGCCGTATATCCTCAGAAATTACAACAGAATGCAATGATAATGGGCTTGAATTCTTCCATTATATAACCCCCTCAAGTAATGAATCCAGTTTGCTCATGATCTGTTGGTCTTCATACCAGTTCAGCTCAATGGCCTTTGCTGGGCATTCGCCCGCGCAGATCCCGCAGCCGTGACAAAGGGCCTCGTCGATCTCGCTCACGCCCTCTTCATTTATCCTGGGGACGTTGTAGGGACAGGACCTCACGCATATGAGGCATGAGGCGCACTTGTCCTGATCCACCCTGGCTGTCACGGCGGAGAGGATGATCTCCGGCTGGGACAGAAATGTCGAGGCCCGGGACGCGGAGGCAAGGGCCTGGGAGATGCTTTCGGTAACGAGCTTGGGACCGTGGGCAGTGCCGCACAGAAATATGCCGTCATTGGCCATATCGACCGGCCGGAGCTTCACGTGGGCCTCCAGGAAAAATCCCTCGGCGTTTCTGGGGAGCTTGAGGATGGATGCAAGCTCATCCGTGTCGGATGCGACCATGCCCGCGCTCAGGGCGAGGATATCCGTAGAGACCCTGAGCTCCCGCTCAAGGATATGATCCATAAAGGTCACATAAAGGGCCCCATCGACGGACTCGACCCGGGGAGGCTCCTCCTTTCTGAACCGGAAAAATTTCACTCCCTTTTTACGAGCCTCCTTGTAATAGTCTTCGAGAAGGCCGTAGGTCCGTATATCTCGGTAGAGGACCCAGACCTCGGTCTCAGGGTTGAGCTCCTTGATATGGAGGGCGTTCTTCACGGCGCTCTGGCAGCAGATGCGCGAGCAGTTGGGGTTCTCATCGTTTCTGGAGCCCACGCACTGGATCATGACGACCTGGTCCAGATTATCGGCGCCTTTTGTGTCGAGCCTCTTTGCCAGCTCAATCTGGGTCATCACACGATGATCCTCCCCGTACATAAACTCCTTGGGCCTGTATTCATTGGCTCCAGTGGCGATAATGACGACCCCGTGCTCGATCTTCCTGGAATACATCCCGGGACCGACCATGAGCTCCGTATAGAAATTACCCTTGAATCCCCCGAAACCCACGATAAGGGTCTCGGTCAACACCTGGATCTTTTCATGGGAACTGACCCTTTCCACAAGGTCCAGGAGATACCTCTGGATGTCATCGCCCTCAATGGTTGCGGTCAGGTCCCTTGCGAGCCCGCCCAAATTGGCAGATTTTTCCACAATAACCGCCTCAAACCCCTGCTCTGCAAGACCAAGGGCCGCGTTCATGCCGGCGACGCCTCCTCCTATTACAAGGGCGCGCATGGTAATGGGAATTTTTTTCTCCTTCAGGGGTGTGAGGAGGCCTGCCCTGGCCACGGCCATGCGTACGAGATCTTTTGCCTTGTTGGTGGCAGATTCGGGGTCATTTCCATGGACCCATGAATCCTGGTCCCTGATATTGGCCATCTCAAAGAGGTACTTGTTCAGGCCGCTTGCCTGGAGGGTCTCCTGAAACAAGGGCTCGTGGGTCCTGGGCGAACAGGATGCCACGACCACGCGATTCAACTTGTTTTCTTTTATTATCTCCTTCATCTTCTCCTGATTGTCCTGGGAGCAGGCGAAGAGATTTTCCGCGGCATAGACCACATTGGGGAGGTTTTTTGCGTATTTCACGACAGAGGGGACATCAACCACGGCGGCGATATTGATGCCGCAGTCGCACACAAAGACGCCGATTTTAGGCTCCTCGCCTGCAATATCGATTTCCTCCGGCATGGTCAGGCTCTTTGTATCCGTTCCCCGGGCCTTATTCAGGTCTATGCCCGCTGCGCAGGCAGCGGCGCTCGCCTCCATAACCGAGCTGGGTATATCCTTGGGACCCTGGAATATCCCCGAGGCGTAGACGCCGGGCCGTGAGGTCTCCACGGGCCTGAACACGGGAGTCATGGCAAAATTGTATCTGTCCAGATTGATTCCAAGCCTTTTACCCAGCTCTATCCGCTCCTGGTCCATCTGGAATCCCACTGAAAGAACGGCCATGTTAAAGAGTTCCTCGTGAATCGTCCCTGATTCGTCTGAATACCTGATAATGAGGTCGTGGCCGTCTCCGGCGGGGTCTATGGTATGGACCCTCGATCGCAGGAATCTTACCCCATGTTCGTCCCTGGCCCGGTTATAGTATTTTTCATAGTCCTTGCCGAAGGTGCGGATGTCCATGAAAAAGATGGTGGTTTCCAGCCTGTCCTTGAGGTGGTCCTTGGCTATGACCGCCTCTTTGATGGCGTACATGCAGCACACGGCCGAGCAGTAACCGTTGTTGCAGTGGGCAGTGTCCCTGGAACCCACGCACTGGAGCCAGGCTATTTTTTCCGGCTCCTTCCTGTCGGAGGGCCTCACCAAATGTCCCATGGTCGGGCCCGTGGCGCTCAGGATCCGCTCGAATTCCGTGCTCGTAAGGATATTGGGGTGATTATTGTAGTTATAGAGCTCGCCGTAGGGCGAGGGGTCAAAGGGAGAGGCCCCAGGACTGAGTATGAGGGAGCCTACGGATACCTCTCTTTCAAGGTCTTTCTGGTCATGGCACACGGCCCCTGCAACACAGGCGCCCACGCACTGGAGGCATTCGCAGCAGTATCCGCAGTTCAGGCAGCGGCCGGCCTCGGCCCTGCCCGGCTCTTCTTCATAGCCCAGTTCCACTTCCCTGAAGTTCCCGGCCCTCCTATCCACGGACAGTTCCCGCATTTCGGCCCGGGGCCTCTTTTGGGTATCCTCCGGAATGGGGCGGTATTGAGGATTCTCATTGGTGGTGGGTTCGCGTCCCTCGGCCATGTCGCGGCCGTCCAGGTACCTTGTAATGGATTCCGCTGCCTCCTTTCCCGCGGCGATGGCGCCAATGGCGACCCATGGGCCCGTCTGCACGTCACCGCCGGCAAAGACTCCCTCCTTGCCCGTGGCATAGGTGACGGGGTCCACGTCGATTGTCCCCCACCGGGAGATTTCCAGTCCCTCGATATCCTCAAGGGCGGAAAGATCCGGGGCCTGGCCGATGGCAGGAATGAGCTGGTCGATCTCGATCTCGTATTCGCTTCCGGGAACGGGTATCGGCCTCCTCCTTCCCGAGGAGTCGGGGTCCCCAAGCTCCATGCGGATGCACCTCAACCCGACGACGTTCCCGTCCCGGGTCAGGACCTCCTGGGGAGCTGAGAGATAGGTGATCAGGGCGCCTTCCTCCAGAGCGGCCTGTATCTCCTCCTCCCAGGCCGGCATCTCCGCCCTGGTCCTCCTATATATTATAGTGACCTGCTTGGCCCCGAGGCGGACCGCGGACCTGGCCACGTCTATGGCAACGTTGCCGCCGCCCACAATCGCGACCCTTTCCCCCACCTGGGTCTTACCTTTGAGATTTATCTCTCTCAGAAAATCCACGCCCTGCCGTACACCCCTGGCCCTCTCGCCTGGGATGCCCAGATCTATGCCCCTGTGGGCGCCGATGGCTATATAGACCGCGCTGTAGTCCTTGAGGAGGTCGTCAACGGTCAGCCCGGGTCCCAGGGGAGTATTTGTCCTGATTTCAACCCCGAGCCTGGTGATTACCTCGATCTCCTTATCCAGGATATCCCTGGGCAGACGGTGTTCCGGAATGCCGACCCTCAACATGCCGCCGGCCTCGGGCAGCGACTCGTAAATGGTGGAGAGAACGCCCCTCCTCGCAAGGTGATAGGCTGCGGAAAGGCCGGCCGGGCCTGAACCGATTATGGCGACCCTTTCTTTGCGCGGGGGCAGGCGATCTATCTCTATGTCTCTGGGATCGAATTTGTCCGCTGCCAGCCTCTTGAGGTTGCGTATGGCCACGGGTTCATCCACCTCGCAGCGGCGGCAGGCGTCTTCGCAGCCGTGGGGGCAGATCCTGCCCAGGACACCGGGAAGGGGCAGATCTTCCATTATTATCTCAAGGGCCTCTTTATACTTCTGCTGTCCGACCATCTGCACATACCCCTGGACGTTGAGCCCGGCAGGGCAGGCCAGACGGCAGGGGGCCTTATCCGTTTTCTGTATGGCAAAGGCCCCTGGAATGGCCTGGGGATATAGCTTATAGGCCGCCTTTTTATCGGACAGGCCCAGGTCATATTCATTGCTTAATACCACGGGGCAGACCTTGGCGCATTCACCGCAGCCCGTGCATTTTTCTATATCGATATAGCGGGCCTTCTGTAGCAGCCTCGCCGTAAAATTCCCCCGCTCCCCCTTGAGTTCAAGGATCTCGGTATTGGTAAGGAGCTCGATGTTAAGGTGCCGGCCGACCTCGACCAGTTTGGGCGAGATAATTCACATGGCGCAGTCGTTGGTGGGGAAGGTCTTGTCGAGCTGGGACATTGTCCCGCCGATAGCCGAGGACTTTTCGACCAGATACACGTAAAATCCGGAATTGGCCAGATCCAGGGCCGATTGCATACCCGTGATGCCGCCACCGACGATCATTACGGATCCTGATATCTTCTTTGATCTTGTTTCGGACATTATTCCTGACCCTTCCTGCTTAGAGTTTGGCCTCGGAAAGGACCTGGGCGAGCCTGTCCTCCCAGCCAAGGGTTGATATCATGACTCCCGCCATTCCCATCCCCTTTAATTGACTGATAAGCTCTCCTGCTATCTGGATGCACTTTTTCGGCTTGTCAGGGGCCTTTTGGATCTCCCTGATCATCTCAGGGGGGATAGAGATGTGCTTGAGGTTTCTGTCTATGTATCTCGCCATGCCCGCGGATTTGAGGAGGAGGACCGTGGGAATCAGGGCCACCTTATTAAGATCTATTCGCTTGACAAACTGCTGGAACCTGTGAATGTCAAAGACAGGCGTGGTAACGACGAACTGGACACCCGCCTCTATCATCTTATCAAGGGTCTCCAGTTCCATGTCCAGAAAGCCGCCGCTGGCTCCCGCATTGAGTATGGAACCTGTGCAGAACTCCGGCCTGGAGGAGAGCTCTATGCCTGCCATGTCCCTTCCGGATTGAAGGCCTATGAGTACCTGTAGGAGTTGGAGGAGATCCAGGTCGTTTACGGATCTCGAGTGGGGATGATCCCCGTATCTTATATCATCGCCTGGGACCGCCATAATGTTGGAGACCCCCAGGGCCGAGGCTGCCAGGATGTCGGCCTGGAGCGCCAGCCTGTTCCTGTCCCTGCAGCACAACTGAAGCACGGTTTCAATGCCGTGTCTCTGAAGAAAGGCGCAGCCGCCCAGGGAGCAGGCCTTGAGGACCGCGTTCGCCATCTCCGGGATCACGATGGCGTCCACCCGGCCCTTGACCTGGTTCGCATTTTTTAAAAGCAGGTTGAAATCCACTCCTTTTGGCGGTTCAAATTCTCCAAGCACGACAAACCGCTTGGATCTTATTTTTTCTTTCAAGGACATGGCATGAACCTCCGATTCAATGGGGGAGACCGTCGATGGCGTTCGAGATGGCCATCTCAAGATCCTCTATTCCAAAGGAATTAATATGGTAATAGAATATCTTCTGCTGGCGGATGTTGCTCTCTAATTCGGGCGTGTTGCTGCCTGCACAGATTATAATGGGGAGATCCCTTTCTATCCCCTTGATAACCGAAATAAACCCGCAATCCTCTTCCAGGAGGGCGGCATCAAGTACCAGGGCGTCAACCCCTTGATTTTGCAGGGTCAACAATGTCTCCTTGAGGCTCTTGACAAAAATAGGCCTATGACCCCTTTTCTTTAAAAAGGGATGGAGTTCCTTTATTATGGCCTCCTCCGGCTCTGCAAAAAGGATGATTTTCTCTTTTTCCATAATCCTTCTATACCCAGGCAGGTTTAGATTTTATCTTTTACTGGATTCACTTTGCACGATTGTCAGGAGCAATTTCCATACCCGGGGCGTCTTTTTGATATTGCAAGTGATTTAAATAACTTAAAAGGATTGAAAAAAATCGGCATTGAACCCGGAAAGAGTAATTTAGTAACATCTGGAGGGAAAAAATCTTATAAGTTTCTGTTAAAACTGATGTTTTTCGCAGAAGGCGGTAAAATTTCACAAATGGGGCATTTTTACCCGAAAGCGGAATGCACGAAGACGTATGGCAAGAGTAAATCGGACAGGACTTACTATAAGAGATCCGGCACCGTGTTTCTCTTCAAGGGGATATCTACCTGCCTGGCAGCAAATGACCAAATATTTGGTCATGGCATAACCCAGTGGAATTTCAAAAAGATATCCCTTTGAAGAGAAACACAGTGCCTGCCTCCATCATCAATATACTCTGTAAGTATTAAATGGATGCTGTTTCCAACAACAGACCACTGACAACAGACAACGGACAGCCGGCACTTGCCTTTAATATAGCCCGTATTTTTTTATCTTCATCCCGAGTGTCTTGCGGTTTATTCCAAGGATATCGGCGGCCATGGCCTTTTTCCCCTTGGTTTTTCTGAGAACAAAGCGGATATAGTGTTTTTCCAGCTCCTCAAGGGAGAGCGGGTCTTCTGAAAACATCTGGAAGTCTCCCTGCTGCTGGGAGATAAGGGCCGGGAGGTCTCGCGTGCGGATGATATCCGTGTCCTCTAATATCAGTACCCGCTCGATGGTGTGTTCAAGCTCCCTGACATTGCCGGGCCAGTGATGTTCGATAAGTATCTCCATTGCAGCGGGAGATATTTCCGGGACAGTCCTTTTTACCTTCCTGCTGAATTTTCTCAGGAAATGATCAATTAGGAGGGGGATATCCTCCTTTCTGCTTCTCAATGGGGGGAGAGCGACGGGTACGACGCTGAGCCTGTAGTACAGGTCCTCCCTGAACAGTCCCTTTCTGATGGAGTCCTGAAGATCTTTGTTTGAAGCGGATATGATCCTTATGTCCAGCTTTATTTTTTTCTGGTCACCCACCTTCATGAATTCCCTTTCCTGGATGACCCTCAGGAACTTGGCCTGGATTTTCGGACTGAGATTGGAGATCTCATCAAAAAAGAATGTGCCGTGATTCGCGAGTTCAAAAAGCCCGTGTTTTGTCTGAAAGGCGCCCGTAAAAGAGCCTTTGACATGACCGAAGAGTTCGCTCTCAAGGAGATTCTCGACAAGGGAGGAACAATCCACTGCCACGAATTCCATGTCCTTCCGGTTGCTATGAGCATGAATTGCCTTTGCAACCAGTTCCTTTCCTGTCCCGCTTTCCCCTGTGATCAGGACCGTGCTGTCCGTCGGCGCCACTTTCAGGATCTTATCAAATATGTCCTTCATTGCCCGGCTTTCCCCGATAATGACGCCTTCCTTGTCATCAATCCTCAGGCCATGCTCCTCTGTCCCGGGCGGGGAGCCGGACTTTACATGGGATTCGATTTTTTGTAGTGACGCATCCAGTTCATCCAGGCTGAAGGGCTTTACCAGGTAGTCCAGGGCCCCCAGTCTGATGCATTTCACTGCCGCGTCGATGGTCGGGTATCCGGTTATCATTATTATGTTCAGGTCAGGGTAGAGGGCCCGAATCCTCTTTAACGCCTCCATTCCTCCCATGTCAGGCATCCGGATATCCAGGAGGACAAGGTCAAAGGATTGATTGGTCAGAAGGTCAAGGGCCTCCTTGGCATTGGCGGCGGCCACGGACGAGATGCCCCGGCCTCCGAGGGCGCGTCCTATGCCGTTTCTGACAACGGCCTCGTCGTCCACGATCAGGACTTTTTCTATTCTTATAGGATTGTCAGTCATTTTGTTCGAACAGGGGCAAGAGGATCCTGAAGGTGGTGCCTTTCCCCGGACTGCTTTCGACCTCAATGGTGCCGTGGTGCGCTTCAACAATGCCCTTTACAATGGCTAAGCCCAGGCCCGTTCCCATAACCTGGCGTGTCTTAGGGTGTTTAACTCGATAAAATTTGTCGAATATCTTGGAAATTTCCTCCTCGTCAATTCCCACGCCCGTATCCGCCACCTTTATTTCCATGTATTCCCCAAGGCCCCTGGCAGACACAAGGACCCTTCCCCCGTCAGGGGAATAGTTGATGGCGTTTGATATGAGATTATTGAAGATTTCCTGGATGCCCTTGGGATCTGCCAGGACCGGCTTGATATTTTCAAATGAAAAGGAAAGTTCGATACCCTGATCCCTTGCCTTGTGCTCCATGAGGGCCACGGTATCTTCTATGACCCGGTCGATTTCCGTGGGGACCTGATACTGGATATGCTTTCCCGCCTCGATTTTGGCAATGTCAAGGAGGTCGTTAATCAACGCAAGGAGCTGATCTATCTTCTTGAGACCCCTTCTCAGGAATTCCTCCTGCTTTTCCTGTAGCGGTCCGGCAAGACCCTCCAGGACCACGCTGTTTTGCTGCCTGATGGCGCTGAGGGGGCTTCGCAATTCGTGGGCAACCATATTGACAAAGTCCGATTTCATCTCATCTAACTGTTTGAAGCTGGTGACATCTTCGAGGACCGTGACGGTGCCGACAAACTCCTTTTCCGGTCCCAGGGCCGGAGCGCTTATGGCCCTGAGCACCTTTTTATCAGTCCTGATCTCCTGGGAAACAAAGGTGTCTTCAAGGGGATCACCGGACTGGATCTTGTTCAGGGTATTGATCAGGTTTTCGTCGTTGATGATTCTGGATGCCAGGACCGGGTTTTCAATTCTTTCTGATATCTCGAGGAGTCTCATGAGCGCGGGATTGTGGAGCACTATCTCCATGTTTCTGTTGGTCACCATGACACCGTTGGCCATGCAGTTGATTATGGTCCTGAGGCGGCTCTTTTCCAGGTTGAGATCATAGAGGTTTCTTATATTTTCCTCTTCGAACTGCCTTGCCCTTTGCTCAAGTTGCCTCTTTTCGGCCGCCCTTTTTACGGTCAGGAGAAATGGATCGATCTGAAAGGGTTTGGTGATAAAATCGTAGGCCCCCTTTTTCATGCATTCCACGGCCGTGTCAATGGTGCCGTGACCCGTAATAATGATCACGGGTATTTCAGGGTATTCGGAAGTGGTCTTCTCGAGTACCTCCTCACCGCTCATGACCGGCATTTTGAGATCCAGGAGGATAATATCCACGGGTTCCTGAGAGAGGATATCCATGGCCTGTCTGCCGTTTTCCACTGTCAGGACCTGATAGTCCTTGCCCGTCAGGACACGGCGGCATCCGTCCCTTACCACTTTTTCATCATCAACCACCAAGACCCTGATTGCTTCACCCATTATTCTTCCAATCCGATAAATAGAGGTTCGTCAGCAGGCTGCTCCGTGAATCCCAGAGGGATATCCAGAATAAAGGTCGTACCACCACCGGGAGGGGAAGCGACCGTGATATCGCCTCCATGGAGTTTAAGGATGTTCTTGGTGATGCTCAATCCCAGCCCTGTGCCCTTACCGACCGGCTTTGTCGTGAAAAACATGTCAAATATCTTGTCCCTGAGGGCCTCGGGTATGCCCGGGCCAGTATCAGAGACTTTTATGATGAAACTTTTTTTGGGTTCACTGAAGGAGGCCTCTATGGATAAAAGGCCTTTTCCCTGCATGGCATCGGCGGCATTAAGAAAGAGGTTGGTAAATACCTGCTGGAGCTGTCCCATATCACCTATCATGGCGGGCAGATCCTCCTCGAATTTCCTCTCGACCCGGATGTCCTGGAACCGGGCCTGGTTAATCAAAAGGTTTAAGGATTTATTGATCAGCTCAGCCACGCTGAAGGAGGATGCCTTTCCAAAGGACTGCCTGCTGAATTCCAGCAGTTCCGAGACTATCTTTTTACATCGCAATGTCTGGTTTATGATTTCTGTTGTATCTTCAAGTAATTGATGATTATCTTTAATATTTTCCTTAATTAATTCCGCATATATCATAATACCGGAGAGGGGGTTGTTGATCTCATGGGCCACGCCAGCGGCCATCCTGCCGACGGACGCGATTTTCTCGGACTGGACAAGCTGCAGATGGGCCTCTTCCAGGTCTTTGCGCATCTGGAGGACCTCCCTCATGTCGGTGAATACGCCTACACTGCCGATCTCTTCCCCGTAGACCGTGATAATGGAGGCCGAAAGGGTTACGGGTATTTCTTCACCGTTTTTGTTTGTAATGATCATACTGGTGGGATTCAATTTGCCCGGAGGCCCATACTTATCACTCCGCATCTTTTTCATGTTTTCTCTGGCCACATCAATAGGATAGAAGAGGCTGATATGTCCCTTGTCCACTATCTCTTTGGCCGAGAATCCGGTCAGGCGCTCCATCCCCTCGTTGAAGAGGAGGACTTTTCCCTTTGTATCCACCACAACAATGCCGTCCACGGTGCTCTGAATTACGTTCTGCAGGAATGTGCTCGATTTCTGGACCTCCCTCTCAAGCCCGATCCTTTCGGTCACATCCCTCGATGCCTCAAGGATCTGGACGACCTCGCCCTTTTCGTCAAAAATGGGCGCAAGGGTGATCACGTCAAAGCGGCTCTCACCCTTATCATTGGTATATTCCTGAATGGTGCTGAAAATACCCGTCTTCTTCATTTCATTGAGCCGGTCGTCTATATAGCAGCCCTGTCCATTGCTCCTGCAGGGCCTGCTCATGCCGTGCCTCAACTCAAAGCAATGCCTGCCAAGGACCTGATCCTCGGTGAGGTTAAAGGAGTTCAGAAAGGTCTGATTTACCGTTTCAATGGTCTTATCCAGATTGACGACCATAATCCGGTAGGGGAGGGAATCCGGGATGATTTTATTACGTTTTCTCATCACCTCCAGATATCTATGCCAATCCTTCTCCAGCTCCACCCTCTCGACCTCCATCTGGATGAGATCCCATAGGATTCTTATGGCCACATGATCCATTACGGAGACACCGGGAGGCTTTGTCCGCATTATCTCATCCGCTACCCTATAGGAGCCCGTGAGCTCTATGATAAGGTTAAGGCCCTCGATGGTGTAGAGATCCTTGAAATTTGTGCCGGTAAAGAGGTTTAACTCCTTTGCATAGAGAAGACCCTGGGAATCGGGATTGATGTCCGAAACGCCCAATATCTTCATTTTCAGCCTTGCCGAGCGGTCCTCATCCAGGAGCTTGAGCAGGTTGTAACAGGCGTTTCCTCCACCCACGATGGCCGCCTTCAGGATCACGTTGGCCTGCTTGCCACGGGTGATCTGGCTGGATTTATTGATTCGATCAGTTTCTGGTATGTGTTGCCCGATTTTCAATGTAACACCTCATAACACCTCAGTACATTCCCAAAGTCATGCGAGGTCATGACCTTTTTCGAAAGGGGATATCTTGTTAAAAATTCCACAAGATTTTGCCATGACTTAAAATTAGATGTTTACGCCCGTGAATCCATGGGAATCTCCTGTGAAAATCTTAAACATCTAATTTTAAGTCATCTCTGACCAACGTAGTAGATATCCCCTTGAGAAAAGGGTGATGGCCGAACGCCTGACTTTGAAAATTTAAATGGCACTATACACTTTTAAAAGCTACTCATCCCCCATTATCGCTAAACGTTCCCTTACCTTTCTTTCCATCCCCTCAACAATGTCTCTGAGGGCAGGGCTCTCCCTTATGGGGCCGGAATTATTCCAGCCCTTGAACAGGGCCTCCTCTTTTTTATTCCGGAATTCCTCGATGCTTGAGGCCATCGACTCCCACAGGAACAGCTTTTGAAGGATATGACGCTCAGGGGCCGTAAGATCCGTCATGGTGTCATAGGACTTGCCGTCTCTTGTTTCTATGATCATGGATATTGTTGTTGTGGCTCTTCTACAAGGTTATTGTGAGAAAGTGATCCGGAATTCAAAAACTTAAAGAGTATTAGAATAAATTCTTGTCAGGGGAATTATCATAATGGATAAACAAAGGGAAATTCAAGAATAAAACCGAAATTTTAAAGCTGGCGGGGTTTTGTGAGCGGGCGGAAGGCGGAAAACCGCCCGCTCTCCTGAATATTTTCCAGGGGCCTCAGACCTTGGGTCTCGGGAGGACGCCGGCCCTCTCGGCTATTTCAGGGACACGGTGTTCCCATTCTATTGCCATGAGATGCACGCCAGCGACACCCTCCATTTCCTTGAACTCTTCGATCTGCTCGAGGGTGATTTTAATGCCCTCCTCCGCGACATTACCCTTTCCGGCGCCTCTCAGCCTCTGGATCAGGGGTTCCGGCACATCCATGCCCGGCACCTGGGTAGCCATATACCGGGCCATACCGACGCTCTTCATAGGGGTCACACCCGCGAGGATATAGCATTTTTCATGGAGTCCCATGTCCACGGCCTGCTTCATGAATTCCCTGAAGCGCTCCATGTTATAGATGCACTGGGTCTGTATGAAATCGGCGCCGGCCTCGATTTTTTTTGCGAGGCGATATACCCTGAACTCATGGGGTACGGCAAAGGGGTTGGATGCGGCGCCGATAAACAGTTTTGGGGGCTCCTCGATATCCGCCCCACTCATGAATTTACCCTCATCCCTCATCTTCTTAACCATGCTGATGAGTTGGATGGAATCAATATCGAAAACGCCCTTTGCGGTCGGATGATCACCGAATTTCTGATGGTCACCCGAAAGGCAGAGCATATTTCTGACACCATGGGCGTAGGCGCCAAGTATGTCGCTCTGCATTGCAAGGCGGTTACGGTCCCGGCAGACCATCTGAAAATTGGGCTCCAGACCCTCCTGAATCAGGATAATGCAGGCGGCCCAGGATGACATGCGCACCACGGCCGTCTGATTATCCGTGATGTTGACCGCGTCCACATTGCCCTTAAGAAAAGAGGCCTTTTTTCTTACATCTTCCGCGCTCGTTCCCCTCGGGGGGCCAAGTTCTCCGGTAAAGGCGAAATGTCCCGCCTCCAGAATTTTTTCCAGATTGCTTCCAGATTTCATGTTTTGATCCCCTCTGCTGATGTCATACTGATATTTCCGGTAGTGACGGCATGAAAAGCAACGTACTCTTTATCATGCCTTTTCTTCCTCTTTTTCTTCGAGGTTATCAGGCTTTTTATACCCTGGCTGGATAACCGTCCTGGGTACCTGGTTCTCCCAGTCCGTCGCCTGATTGATCTTGAGGATACAGTCCAGACGGCCCTGTTTTGAAAGCCGTTCATAGATCTGGTACCAGGCGCAGGGCTGCTCCTTGTAAATCTCGCAACTCCCTTTATTGGTCCCGCCGCAGGGGCCGTTATAGAGCCCCTTGGCGCACATGGTGACGGGGCAGATGCCGCCGGTCAGACCCAGCACGCAACTGCTGCATGACCTGCATCTCTCTTCGTACCAACCGACGTCCTGGTTGACACCGATGAACGTGGTGTCAACGGCCGGAAAAACCGGTTTATCCGGATATCTCTCCGCGACGAACTGTATCCCTGCGCCGCATGCCATGGAAAGAATCGCCTCATAGTCCCCGACCAGCTTGTCCAGGGGATCGAGATATTCCCTGTCGCACTGCCGCTCCACCGTGGCCGCTCCCAGCTCAATGGGATTCTTATCCAGCTTCCGGGCCATGTCGAGCTCGGCGTTCAGGACGGCAACCTCCTTTTCCCCTCCGGCCAGGCAGACCGCCACGCAGGTGCCGCAGCCCACGTTAAGGACCTTTTTGTATCCCTTAAGCATATCCTTTATCTCTTCAAAGGGTTTCCTTTTTGCAACTATCATAATTCCTCCTTTGAGTCGCTTTCAGTTGATTTCAAGGGATTCGGCCCGAGATTTTTGATGTTTTCGGTCATCTCCTTTGCATAGGCCGCGAATGTCGGTCCCTCTCCGGAAGAGAGGTTGTACATCCTCACCCTGTCCGCCTCCATCCCGATCTCCTCGAGCAGCATCCGGACATACTCCACCCGTTCCCGGGCCCTGAGATTGCCTTCGTTGTAGTGGCAGGTTCCCTCAAGGCAGCCCACCACATAGACCCCGTCCGCTCCCTTTTGAATGGCCCTTAAAAGGTGCATTACATCCACTTTGCCGGTGCAGGGCACCCGGATTATCTTGACGTTAACGGGGTATTCGAGTCTCATGGAACCTGCCAGGTCCGCGGCTGAATAACCTCAATAGTCGCAGCAGAAGGCCAGGATCGTCGGTTCAAAATCTGTCATCACATACTCCCTGCCAGCAAGGCATCGATTTTACACATTATCTGGTCATCTTCATAGAAGTTCAACTGAATGGCCTGTCTCGGGCAAACACCGGCGCAGATCCCGCATCCATGGCACATGGCCTCGTCGATCTCAATAATCTTTTTCTCTTCATTAAAGGTGGGGACCTCAAAGGGGCAGGAGCGGACACAGGTGAGACACTTCACGCAGTGATCCGTGTCCACCTTTGCGGTGATAGCCGAGAGCTTTATCTCTGAGTTGGCTAAAAAGGTGGTCGCCCTTGAGGCCGCGGCATGGGCCTGGGCGATGGTCTCGGAGACGAGCTTGGGCCCGTGCGCGGTCCCGCACAGGAAGATGCCGTCACCTGGCATGTCAACGGGCCGGAGCTTGACATGGGCCTCAATGAAGTAGCCCTCGGGATTGCGGTTCAATTTCATGATCCCGCTCAGCTCGTCCGTGTCAGCTGCCCGCATGCCGGCGCTAAGGGCAAGGAGGTCCGCCCTTATGGAGAGATCCCTCCCGAGTATATGATCCTTTACAATGATCTCCAGGCCTTCTGGGGAACTCTTTACTTCAGGAGGGGATTCCTGGTCAAATCTTATGAAGATAACCCCTTTCTTTCTCGCCTCCCTGTAGTAATCCTCCAACAGGCCGTAGGTCCTGATATCCCGGTAGAGGACATAGACCTGCGTGTCCGGATTGAGCTCCTTGATGTGAACGGCGTTCTTCACGGCGCTCTGGCAGCAGATGCGCGAGCATTCCTTGTAGTCTTCATTCCTGCTTCCCACGCATTGAATCATGGCCACGCTCGAAAGATTTGCGGCCCCCTTTTCCTCAAGGAGGTCGGAAAGGCCGACCTGGGTTGTCACCCTTTCGTCCTCGCCGTAGAGGAACTCCTTTGGCTCGTATTCCTTCGCGCCTGTTGCCACGAGGATGACACCGTGCTCGATGCTTCTCTCTTCCTTTTCATTTCCTATGAGGACACGGGTGGTGAAGTTTCCCTTATAGCCTCCAAATCCTGTCACCCTGGCATCGGTCAGCACAGTGATTTTGTCGTTTTCCATGACCTCATTTATGATCTTCTCCAGGTATGCCCTGACATCGCCTCCTTCGATGGTGTGATGGAGCTTCCTTGAAAAGCCCCCTAATTCGGGCGCCTTTTCGACGATCGTGACCTCAAAGCCCTGTTTGGCAAGGCTCAGGGCAGCGTTCATTCCCGCGACTCCCCCGCCGATGATCAGGCCCTTCTGGATGACGCTGATGACCCTCTCCTTCAAGGGCTTCAGGAAGGAGGCCCTTGCCACTGACATACGCACGAGGTCCTTTGCCTTCTGGGTCGCTAACTCAGGGGATTTGGAATGTATCCAGGAATCCTGATTTCTGATATTGGCCATTTCAAAGAGGTACCTGTTCAGGCCGCAGGCCTCGAGCGTCTCCATGAAAAGGGGTTCGTGGGTCTTGGGGCTGCATGATGCGACGACCACCCGGTTCAGGTTGTGCTCCTTGATCTTCTCCTTGATCTTTTCCTGGGTGTCCTGGCTGCAGGTGAAGAGATTCTGGTCCGAGAATACCACGTTGGGCAGGCTGGCGGCGTATTCCTGCACGGCAGGCACATCAACAATTCCCCCGATGTTAATCCCGCAGTTGCACACAAAGACCCCGATCCTGGGTTCCTGCTCGGAGACATCTATCTCCTCCGTGACTTCAACGGCCTTTGTATCCGTTCCCCTGGCCTCCGAGAGATCCGCGCCTGCAAGACAGGCCGCGGCACTCGCCTCCGTGACAGAGCCGGGTATATCCTTGGGTCCCTGAAAGACGCCGCAGGTGTAAATCCCTGGCCGGTTCGTGGAGACGGGACTAAAGGGGTCCGTGGCGGCGAAGTGATACTGGTTCAGGTCGATATCAAGCCGCTTCGCAAGCTCGACGGCCTTGTCGGGGATGGTCAGGCCCACGGAAAGGACGACCATGTTGAAGGTCTCTTCCCTGATGTTTCCTGACTCGTCTGCATACTGGACTGTAATGTCGCCTGTTTCGGGGATCTCCGAAATGGTATGGATCCTGGATCGGACAAACCGGACCCCGTCCTTGTCCCTTGCCCTTAGAAAGTATTGTTCATAATCCTTCCCGAAGGTCCTCATATCCATGTAAAAGATCGCCGTATCCAACTCCCCGTGTATATGCTCCTTGGCGATCATGGCCTCCTTTACGGCGTACATGCAGCACACGGAAGAACAATAGCCGTTTCCACACCTGTTTGTGTCCCTGGATCCCACGCACTGGATCCAGGCTATGCTCCTGGGCTCTTCCCGGTCAAGGGGCCGCATGACATGCCCGAAATAGGGTCCGCCCGCGGAAAGAATCCTCTCAAAACCCTCGCTCGTGACCACGTTGGGGTATTTCCCGTACCCGTAAAATTCCAGACCTGACGGGTCATACCCCTCCGTTCCTGGGGAAAGGATGAGTGAGCCCACCCGGACCTCGGTTTTATGCTCCTTATCGTCATATTTGATGGCCTTTGCAAGGCACATGTTCTCGCAAAGGCCGCAGCCCACGCAGGCATCCATGTCGATTGCGAAGGCAAGGGGCACTGCCTGGGCGTATTCGATATAGGTGGCCCGCCTGTCATCGAGACCCTTGTTGATCGCATTGACCGCGGCAACGGGGCAGTGCCTCGCGCAGTCCCCGCAGCCCGTACACTTATCCAGGTCGATGTAGCGGGGATGATTGGTAAGGGTCACCCTAAAATTCCCCGGTTCGCCCTTGACTCCCGCAACTTCGCTGTTTGTAATCAGGTTGATGTTCAGATGCCGGCCGACCTCGACCAGTTTGGGCGAGATAATTCACATGGTGCAGTCGTTGGTCGGAAAGGTCTTGTCCAATCTGGCCATAAGGCCCCCGATGGTGGGGGATTTTTCAACCAGATGCACGTAATAGCCTGAATCCGCGAGGTCAAGCGCGGCCTGCATCCCTGCGATGCCGGCCCCAACAATCATCACTGATCCGCTCTTTTCGGTTTTTCCTGATCCCATAATAACTCCTTACAGGGCCGCAAATATAGGCCTCTTCTCCTTCATGCCCCTGAATGCCACAAGGTTGGTCTTTTCCAGGTCCGCGAGGAGGTATGAGACCCGCATCAGGTCGAGCCCTGTTTTTTCGGATATTTCCCTTACAGATTCGCAGCCGGCCTTTATGGCCAGATAGATAAGATTCTTGTGATACTCCCTTTCAAGCATGTCATCCAGGAGGGATTCGTATTTTTCCTTCGGCCATTTGCGGCCGTAGATATCCCCCTTTGAAGTGATCTTCACTTCCTTTCCCACGAGCCAGCGCACGGTTTCACTGTTTACAGTCATCTCCGACGCCCTGATCTCCATCTCAAGGCCGTCGATGTCGAGAGGGCCCTGATTCCTTATGGATTCCGTGACCTGGGTGGCGACTTCCACAAACCTCTGCGCCTCCGCGGAAGAGACCCACTCAAGATGCAGCCTGTCTTTGCCGATGCCTGCAAGATCGAGCAGCTTCCTGGTCAGACGAACCTTTTTTTCGGCCTGAACATTACCCTCCAGGTAATGGCAATCGCCGATGTGTCAGCCGCTTACCAGCACCCCGTCGCTTCCTCCCTTGAGGGCCCCTATGATAAAAGAGGGGTCCACCCTGCCCGAACACATGACGCGCACGGTCCTGAGGTTGGGCGGGTACTGGAGCCGGGACACGCCTGCCAGATCCGCTCCGGCGTAAGCGCACCAGTTGCACAGGAAGGCGACGATTCTGGGTTCAAATTCGGTCATATTTTTTACTCCTCACCATATAGAAATTCTAACTAAAAGAATATGTATGGTCTTTTCATAATGCCAAGTAGGTACTGTGTTTCTCTTCAAGGGGATATCGCTAAATTAGGCTCAAGGCTTAAGGTTCAGGGCTCAAGGTAAAACATAACTTCACTTTTCTCCTCCATGCGCCTTGCGCCCTATGCCCTGCGCCCCTATTCAATTTGACCACAGGGTTGCCTGGTGGAATTTTTTTTTGAGATATCGTCCTGAAGAAACAGGCATCGCCTCCCTTTATCAAATAAAGAATATCTGAGACAAAAAAGCTTCATATAAATCAAGAGGTTCAAACTGCCGCGTAGACTTCCGCGTCAATCTGCATGTCCCTGAAATGGAGCATATCAATCGCCTTCTGGGGACAGGAGGCCGCGCACAGGCCGCAACCCTTGCATGAAGCTGCAATATTCTTGGCACGCTGACCCTTTCCCTCAACCTCTTCCATAATGATGGCCCCGAAGCCGCAGACTTCCGCGCAGAGACCGCACCCGATGCACTTATCCCTGTCCACCTGGGAGACAAGGGGCGGCACCTGAATGGACGACTTCGACAGGGTTGTAACGGCCCTGCTGGCCGCGGCCATGGCCTGGGCAATGCTTTCTTCAATGGGTTTGGGATAATGGGTCAGCCCGCAGAGGTATAACCCTTCCGTGGGGAAATCCACGGGCCGCAGTTTTGCGTGGGCCTCCATGAAAAATTTCTCCTGATTCATGGCGAGCTTGAAATGTGACGCCAGCTTCTCGTTTTCAGAGGGCTCTATAGCGGTTTTCAGGTTTATCAGATCCGCGTTCAGGATCAGGGGCCTCTGGAGGATGGGGTCAAAGACGGTGACCTGGAGACTGTCCCCCGACTCCGTAACCTTGGGTTTGTTCTCCAGGGAGTAGCGTATAAAGACAACGCCCTTTTCCCTGGCCTTTCTGTAGAGGATCTCCCTTTCTCCAAAGGTCCTCATGTCCCTGTAGAGGATATAGACTTCCTTATCCGGGTACTCCTCTTTGATGGAGATCGCCTGCATAACACTGGAGGTGCAGCATATCCTTGAGCAATAGGGCCTCTCCGGTACCCTGGATCCGACACATTGAATGAATACAATCCGATCGGCCTTTTCAAGTCTTTCAGGGTCCTTCTCGATGTCATGCCAGATAGTGACATTGGGATTCTTGCCGTAGAGATATTCCTCCGTATCCGTGGCCCGGCCGCCCGTAGCGATAATGGTTGCCCCATGGAGGACTTTTTTCACTCCGCTCTTTGAAGAGACATCCGTTTCGAAATTGCCCACAAACCCCGATGCCCCCGAGACCTCGCTTTCAAGCATCACATCGATTTCCGGATGGTTTTTCACCCTGTTTATCATCTCTTCAAGAAATGCCTGGGCGTCCTTGCCCTTCCATGTGTGTGAGACATCCCTGGCAGCCCCGCCTAACTCTCCTGTCTTTTCGACAATGGTGGTGTGAAAACCCTGGTCCGCCAGGCTGAGGGCCGCGGTCATGCCTGCGATCCCGCCCCCGACCACCAGCGCGGAGGGATTCACATCCACGGAGATCTCGGGAATGGGCTCCAGGAGCAATGTCCTGGCAACTGCCATCCTCACAAGATCTTTGGACTTTTCAGTGGCCTGATCCCTGTTGTTAGAATGGACCCAGGTGCACTGGTTTCTGATATTGGCCATGTCAAAGAGATAGGGATTGAGGCCGCTGTTACGAATTGTCTCCTGGAACAGCGGTTCATGGGTCCTGGGTGTGCAGGCGGCCACGACAATGCGATTCAGGCCCTGTTCCCTGATAACTGACATCATCTTGTCCTGGGTATCCTGACTGCATGTAAAGAGGTTTTCTTCAGCGTAGACGACACCGGGCAGTGTCTTCGAGTATTCAACAATGGAAGGCACATCCGCGATGCCCCCTATATTGACACCACAGTTGCACACAAAGACGCCTATTCGTGGCTCCTGACCGCTGATATCATTTTCCACGGGAAATTCCTTTTCCTTTACAAGGGATTTTCTCGCAGAGGCCAGGTTCACCCCTGCCGCGCAGGCCGCGGCGCTTGCCTCAACAATCGACTGGGGGATGTCCTTGCATCCCTGCATTACCCCGGCCACATAGATCCCTTTCCTTGAGCTGGCAACGGGAAAGATATCCTCCGTGTCTATAAAGTTGTATTCATTAAGCTTGATATCCAGTCTCCTGGCAAGCTCAACGGCTGACGCGGCAGGCTCCATCCCGACGGAAAGGACAACCATGTCAAAGAGTTCTTCTTCAATTTCTCCCGACTCTGTGGTGTAGATGAGTTCCAGGGAGCCCTTTTCATCCGCCTCGTTGATGGTATGGATCCTGGATCGAACGAAGCGAACGGCCTGTGACTTGGCCCTTTCATAATATTTTTCAAAGTCCTTGCCGTGGGTCCTCATATCCATGAAGAATATGGAGGGACTGAAATCCGGACCGATATGTTCCCTGGCGATCAGGGCCTCTTTTATTGCGTACATGCAGCACACTGAAGAGCAATAGGCGTTGTCGCACTGGTTCACATCACGGGATCCGACGCATTGGAGCCAGGCGATTTTTTTCGGCTCCGCATCATCCGAAGGACGAAGGATATGGCCCGACGTGGGCCCGCTCGCGGAGAGCAGCCTCTCGAATTCAATGCTTGTCACAACATTGGGGAAACTGCTGTACTGGTAGGTCTCAAACCTGGAAGGATCAAAGGTGTCTCCACCTCCCGACAATATGACGGAACCTACCTTGAGGTTAAGTTCCTTTTTCTTGTCATCGAAGTTAATGGCGCCCGTAGGACAAAATTTTTCACAGGCGCGGCATTTACCCTTTGTAAAATAGATACACTGTTCATCATCGATAGCGTATTTCAGGGGAACCGCCTGCTCATACTTCACGTAGATGGCCTTTCGTTTGGCAAGCCCCTCATCATATTCATCGTCCACCTTTTTCGGACATTTCTCTGCGCAAAGGCCGCAGGCTATGCATTTATCCATATCCACGTAACGCGGATACTGGGTAACACTGACGTCAAAATTTCCCTCTTCTCCCGCAATATTGGTGACCTCGGAAAGGGTCAGAAGCTCAATGTTTGTGTGCCGGCCGACCTCGACCAGTTTGGGCGAGATAATTCACATGGAGCAGTCATTGGTGGGGAAGGTCTTATCAAGCTGCGACATCATCCCGCCGATTGAACTGGATCTCTCCACGAGATAGACCAGATAACCGGAATCAGCAAGGTCCAGGGCGGACTGCATCCCGGCGATTCCGGCCCCCACGACCATTACCGCTCCAATGGGATCTTTTGAGGCTTTCTTTGGCATTCTCCTAATTCCTTCTCCTGATTATACCGATAATATAAAGAGCCAGGAAATATTGTCACCCAGCCCATGATTATCAAAAGTCTCGGAAATTCTAAAACTTAAACCAAGAAAATGAATTTTTTTATTATATAAAGTAACATAAAGTCAAGAAGAGATTGTCCTGAAATTCACATTAAACCTTATGCCGTATCATTATTCATAGCTATTGACTCTGACCGCGAAATCGAGGCATGGTTTTGAAAATTAGATAAATATTGGCTTGACATTTAAAAGGTTAAAATAATATGAAAGACCGCAAAAAGCTGATTTTGTTTAGGAATGGAGAAACAAGGATATGGTAGCTCTAAAAAAGGCCTATATACCCTATAAAGGGTACTATTCGAGCCCATTTTGCCGATGGCAGGGACAGATGGCCAATGACAACTCCATAGTCCTGGGCGCCACGACGGCGAAACGCTGGCTTGTCAGCCGGGAGATCGATCCCGGCATCGTAGATTTTGTCTACTACGGGACCACGGTTGCCCAGCACCGATGGTTTTACAGCCACAACTGGGCCTCAGGCATCATTATGGACGGCAGGAAGGACGTTCCGGGGCTTATGGTAAATCAGGCCTGTACAACGTCTGCAACGTGCATTCATCTCGCGGCCGCCAATATTGAAATCGGGGCCTACAATACAGCCTTTGCCCTCATATCCGACCGCTGCTCGAACGGCCCTCACGTTATCTGGCCCAACCCCCTTGGTCCGGGCGGGGAAGTTATTTCGGAAAACTGGACCATGGACAGTTTCAATTACGACCCCCATGGCGGGATGTCAATGATTCAGACCGCGGAAAACGTCGCATCCGAAGAGGGCTTCACAAAGGAAGAATGCGATGCCGTGGCCCTGAGACGCTACGAACAATATCAGGACGCCCTGGCGAATGACAGGGCCTTTCAAAAGAGATACATGTTTCCGGTTGAGGTCACGGTAACAAAAAAGAAGAAGGCCATGGTCGAAGAGGATGAGGGCGTGGTGCCGAGCACCAAAGAAGGACTCGCAAAACTCAGACCTGTCCTGCCCAACGGCGTCCTGACATATGGAGCCCAGACCCATCCTGCGGACGGTAACTGCGGTTTTATTGTCACGACACGGGACAGGGCTCGGGAATTGAGCGTGGATCCCAGCACCGAGATCCAGATCATATCCTATGGTTTTTCCAGAGTGGGAAAGGCCCGCATGGCGTCGGCACCAGTGCCTGCCGCTGAAATGGCCCTCAACAACGCGGGATTAAAGCTCAAAGAGATGAAGGCCGTAAAGACCCACAATCCCTTTGCGGTGAACGATCTCTACATGTCAAAAAAGATGAATTTTGACGTCATGTGGATGAATAACTATGGAAGCTCAATGATTTACGGGCATCCCCAGGGTCCTACAGCAGGCAGGATCGTTGCCGAATTGATCGAAGAGATTGTAATGCTTGGGGGCGGCTATGGACTGTGGGCCGGCTGCGCCGCTGGTGATACAGGCGCGGCAATGGTCCTGAAAGTAGGCTGAGAATGACAAAAACAGGTGGCTTCCGACTTTTTATTCGCCTTCGCCAGAATACCCTGCGGCTTGCCGCAGGGATGAATGGCGAGGTGAACCACGGCGAAGCTTGCAAAAGCGAAGCCGGGTTGCTATGGCGGAATTCCGCTTGATACCCCACCGCTTGTCAGAGCGAAGCGGAGATCCCGCTCATCGGGGCGGTGGGGAGCTTCATTAGACTATCAAGATTGAAATGAAAAAAAGCTCCTGTCCGCTACGGGCAGGCCTCCGGACAGGATTAATTACTGTGAAAAGGAGTTGATACTATGAATCTTGCAAAAAATCTTGAAAAATCCGCATCCTATTTTCCGGACCGCCCGGCCTTTTGTGAGAGCGGGATCGAGACAAGCTATGCCCAGTTCAATGAAAGGGCCAATAGAGTGGCTACCGCGCTTATCAAAATGGGTGTTAAGCCGGGAGATCTGATAGGGCTTTGCGCACCAAACTCAGGTGATTGGCTGACATTCTATTTCGGGGTGATCAAGGCAGGTGCAGTTGCCGTGACCCTGGCCAGCCTTCTTAAGGGCGATGAGCTTTCACTATTAGTCAAACACTCAAGGCCTAAAATGATTTTCACGCACGACGAAAAGCTGGATACATTGACGGGCCTGAGGGGAGAAGGCTTTCTTGAAAAGGTCATCTGTCCGGGGGGCGACATCAGCCTTGACAGGCTGATGGAAACAGGCTCACCCAATTTCAAGGCCATGGAAAGGGACCGGAGCGACACGGTGGCAATCCTTTACACGGGCGGCACAACCGGCGTTCCCAAGGGGGTTATGCTCACCCATGAGAACATAAACTCAACGATCCTGACCGTTGTGTATGATGAAAATTCCAATGAAAAGGACCGGGCCCTATGCTTTTTGCCCTTTAACCACGTCTTCGGACAGAATCACATCATGAACTCCACCATATTGAGCGCCGGATGCCTGGAGCTAATGCCTTCCTTTGACATGGACAGGGTCCTTGAGGCCATGGGATCGGGCCGGGTAACGAAACTCTTTTCCGTGCCCACTATCTTTGTTAGGCTGCTGGGGCTGAAAGGATTGAAGGAAAAGCTGGGATCCGTGAGATACTGCTTTTCTGCCGCGGCCAGCATGGCCGCCGACCTTGTCAGGCAGTGGAAGGAGCTAACCGGTCTGGCGATTCATGAGGGATACGGCATGACCGAGGCTGCCCCCTGTGTTACCTATAACCATCACTACAAGCACGTCATAGGATCTGTGGGCACCGAGGTGCCCGGAGTGGAGGTCCAGATACGTGACCTGGATGGGAATCAATTGGAACAGGGCCACGAGGGCGAAATATGTATCAAAGGCAGAAATATCATGAAGGGTTATCTCAACAACCCTGAGGGGACCAGGGAGGCCTTCTGGAACGACGGGTGGTTCCGGTCAGGCGATGTGGGCCTTTTTGATGACAAGGGCTACCTCTATATCGTGGACAGGATCAAGGATATGATCATCACGGGCGGAGAGAATGTCTATTCCCGTGAGGTGGAAGAAGTCCTGTACACCCGGCCCGAAATACAGGAGTGCGCGGTCATAGGTCTCCCTGACAAGGAATGGGGTGAGCGGGTAACGGCCGCCATTATCCCCCGGTCCGGAGAGACCGTTGACAAGGATTCGCTCAAGAACTACCTGAAAGAGCATCTTTCGGCATTTAAGGTCCCCAAGGAGTATCTGATAGTGGAGGATTTCCCCAGGAGCCCGGCCGGGAAGATTTTAAAGAGGGAATTGAAAAAGCAATACTCAAAGTAGACATCTATAATCCGACTCATTACCTTTTGAAACACTTCAAAAATGTACAGAGGACCCCGGACGGGAGCCCGTGGTCCTCTCTATCGAATACTGTTTTACAACGTCAACAGATCTTTCCAGATATGCGGGAGTAAGAAACAGAGGCTATGCCATAGGAGTCATTGCTCCGGTCTGGCTCAGGGTTATTTCCGAAAAAACGCCCCTATGGGGAACTGAAGGGTAAAAAGGGATCTTTTGATGAATAAA
>CAZGIZ010000034.1:0-7493 GCA_964526655.1 uncultured Desulfobacteraceae bacterium
AAAAGTATAAATTAATGATGGAAAGATTTGCCAGTAATACACCAAGCGGACGGGCAGATGTAAAGATAATTCCGCTGTTGGGGCCAAATAGGCTTGGAAGAAATGCGATTATTAATCCCGTATAGAAACCAAACAGGATCGTCTTTTCCGGAAAAAGTCGATTGGAGAGAGACATCGAAAAAAGAATAATACTAAAAAAAGTACCAAACTGGATGAATGTGGAGAAATAATGTTCAATCTTTAAAAGTCGGTCCTTCTTGAAAAGGGATAAAAAAAATAGGAATAAAGGAGGATATACATGAAGGGGGCCCGATATATCAACGCCAGGCCATTGTTTAAATCTGAAATATCCATTTTCTTTATATGTTCTCGTAAAATAAAAAAGATTCCATTTATCCGTACCCATGTAATCATTTGACGAGAATAACATTCTTGGTATCAGTCTGATTATAAAGAAAAAAAGAATAGGTAATAGAAAAAGCGTTATCAACTTATGTTGCCTTCAGTAGATAATTTATTTTCAAGATCACGAATACGTTCTTCGAGTGCCGCAATCGCTTTCCTTGGATTATAACCAAGAGATTGTCTGATAGAGTTCAGAAAATTTCCTGGCTTAGTTTGATTACCATCGACTATTATTTCAAACAACCTGATGCTGCCATCTCCTGTCAATATATCCACTTCACCTGATGGATGTCGCTTGACCACTTTTCCTGTTATCCTCCCGACATATATATCGCAATTTTCAGGGATGATAGCTCTTGTAATAATAAACTTCTGATTTTTATAGAACGAAAATGCCCCAGGGCATGGTGGAGCCTGAGCCCTGATGAAATTAAAAATATCTTTAGCTGACCATGACCAATCGATTTCTCCGTCATCAGGACCCCGGTGGCAGGTGTATGATGCCATTGAGTCGTCCTGTTCTATGAATTTTATCTTTTTGGCAATAAGGAGATCGATTAAATCGTTATAAGCTTTAACCAGTATGGGGTTGAATTGCTCTATGATATCGGAGAGATGATCCTCGTTATCGATATCCAATCTGTATTCGAGAAGATTACCCTTTTCATCGGCAACAAGAGGTCCGGAATCAAGCCCCTCGTCAGTCTGTACCATCCTTGTTACGAATTCCTTTTCACCGTTCAGGATATACCAGTTTATGCCAGCCCAACCCCTGTATTCTGGGAGTCCCGAATTGTGCAGGCCTATCCAGCCGTACTTCGGTATTTTAAAACATTCAGACGGGACCATGGACCGCCATACACCCCCACCGATAATAACATCCGGCTGAATCGATTCTATTTTTCTTATTATATCTGAGGTGATCCCCTCGGAGACAATATATTCGATACTATGAGCCTCGGCCAGTTCTGCCAATTCGTTACAGTACTTGATTTCGTCATCATAGCCTGGCATGAAAACAGCAAATTGGATTTTAAGGTCATCTCTCTTCAGAAATGACCGGAATGGATTGATAGCCCGGTATGTTCCACCGGCAAAAACTATGTTTAACATGATAGATATCTCCTACTTTATCCAGGCGGAATCAGCCTCAAAATCCATGGCAAGGGAATGTTTCATTGCGAATTCGGCCGCTTTTTCAGGGGTCAGGCCTGAAAGACGACCCCGTGACATGGCTTCGCCTACTTTCAAACCTGCGGCAAACAATTCAACAACGGGTTTCGGTCCAAGATAATATGGTTGGTAGTTCATGTAGCCAAAGGGGCGCAAGTTTTCAGGGAAGTAATGTATATTGGATTTGCACAATCCCTCAATATCGATATTTCCGGATACAATCCCGATTGCTAAAGCCGGGTTAACAAGCTCTATCGTCTCATATGATAACAATCCATTGGTTCCTAAAAGAAGCCTGTCGTACTCATGTTCGGTGACTATCAGAGCATCATATTTTGCGCCGTTTTGCTCAAAGTATTCAGGTAACTGTGAATATTGCAGACTGTCGGTCTCTGTTTCTGTGAACCAGGCCGTTTCAATACCCGCGTTTGTAAAATGCCTGAAGATCCTTCTTCCTGGACTTTCACGACCACCAAGAAGGATGACCTTTGATTTATATCCTTCGATACCAAGTTCAAACAGGAGCTTCATTGCCATAAAGCCAGTCACGTTGTAGATGGACAGGGGCGGCTCGGATTCTATGGTTCCTAGCACTAGTATTCCCCTTTTTTTGCACTCTTCAAGATCTAAGTCGTCTTTTCTAAATTCCCACGTCTCCCACATGAGTGGAACAACCGCCGTTGTCTTAAACATGGAGATCATTTCCCTATTAATGGGCCTTACGAACCCTGTGTTGGTTATGATGTCGCATTTGCTAACAATCTCCTTTTGAGACTTGGAGACCACTTTAATCTTTGATGAAACCTCCCATTTTTCTGCAGCTTCTTCAGTCATACGTCTGATAGCATTTCCCGGGGAATATTCCGAGTCCATAGCCACCGCATATACTTTTTCAGCGCCGGCGAGGGCGGTTAACACAGCATTATATAAGTACCACCCATTGGCGGCTTCCGTATAGACAGACAGGCCTGAGAGATCCAGATCAAAGTTATCTATACATTCCCTAATTAACTTATTCATTCGTAAAAAGTTTTGTCTTTCAGCGTAATTAACCATATTGCCGTCCTCTTAGATCAAGTCCTTGATGCGACAGGAAGGTTGATTCCCATTCTTCAGATGTTCTACAATTTCCATGAAAAATGAACCGATGCCCTTTCCCTTGTTTACATATTTGGACATATATTCCAAATTGATGTCCTGAATCCTATCGCCAAAATCGGACTTTAATGCCACATAGCTACCAGGTGCGGATGAATTTAGATAAATATGAATCGGATGAAATGTTAATACTTTTACTCCATGGGGCAATTTTACTGGGAAAAAATCGAAGTCGAATAACGGATGGCGGATCTCATTGTCATCAGCCCAAAAAAAAGGAATTTTCAAAAGACACTTTTCTCCTTCATAATATTCTACAGGTCTTATATTAGGCATGAGGGGAAGAAATATGGAAGAATCAATCCTGATGGGTGTTTCATTCATAACAATTGAAAGTAGAGGAGCAGATTGATAAACAGAGTGACTTCGCATTGAGACAGCGTCTGGAATAATCTTCATACATCTATTAAGGACCTCTTGGGGGCTGTCTCCCTGGGTTGAACCAGGTAAGAAATTTGGATGGATACCCAGTTCAAAAAGACAGGATTCCTTTTTCAACTTTTTTACAACCATTGAGTTATGGGTAACGAACCAGGTCGCTGGGACATTATTTTCGATAAGGATATCCGCGACATACTCCAGAACGAAATCCGGGGCCCAGTCAGTATCAAGTGTTATGAGGATTGAATTTAAATTATCGGTTCCAGGGCCGTGCATTATTATCATTCAGGGGAGGGAATAAGGAGCATGTGACCATTTCTTTTTTTATAACTGTTTATGATTATGGAGATTTCCATCTTCGTCTTTGCATCGCTTCCGATATTATCAATGGACAGATCATATTCAATAGAGGTGAAGATATTGGAATAGATGAATCTAAGACTATTTTTCGACCTTTGAAGACATATTTTAAGCTTTCCGTTTGGTGTGAAGCGATCCGGATAAATTTTACCATTGGATTTTATAAGGACGTGACCGTTGCTGAAATTAATATCGAACAGATCTTTACAGATCAGACGGGCATCAATCTCCAACCTGTCAATCAAGATGTAAAAGGAATCATTATTAACGGGAACAACGACTGGCGTACCGGGACTAACTGATATAATGTCATTCAATGGACGAGATTTCAAATCCCTTCGATCCGTAAGCATCGAGTAGTATACCCGTGGTATGAAAGTATTTTTGTCAATGGACCACATGTAAAGGTTGTTATTGTAATTCACGACACAAGGATACTTTGCACCATATGGATAGGAACTCACATTAAAAGAGTTACTATTTTCTTCTACAAATGTTTCAACATTATCTGACTTTATAGCACCAATGGCCCAATATCCCGATCCGGAAGGATTTACTTTTGAAAAAAAGAGGTAAAAGTCTCCATTGTACTGGACGACGGATGGTTTGCTGCATCCAGAAGCATCATCAAAGGAATATCTATAAACGAGTCCTCTTTTCTTCCATGAATACCCGTCATCTGATGTGGCCAGATGAATACTGTATTCCCGATCCCTATTCATGGCGGTATACCAGAGCATAACTTTTCCAGTTTCCGACAGCCAGGTTGAGCATGAACCAACACAGTAGTAGTCGTCTCTCCCGTCGGGAGTTATCATATCACCCTTTAATTTATATGGCCCATATATATCATCCGCCATGGCAAGTTTTAGGGACCAACGATTGTCGATCTCAACAACATAATAAAGAAAGAAAATGTCGTCCTTCCTTAAAATATTGACATACCGGATATCAGAATCAATAAATTCAACTATAGTTTGTTCAGGCCAGACTATTCCGTCTGGGCTCTTGGCAATCATCAAATATTTACCGGCCCTGAATGTGCCAAGACCATAAAACAGCCCTTTATGCCGTATCACATCTATCTGGTGACAGTACAATGAAGTTGCTCTTGTATTTTCCCATAAAGAAAGGAACATGATATTATTGTTGAAATGAGAGGGGCGTGCTGCAATTTGCGCATTCCCTGATCTCATTTATTCTCCCATGCAACATCAGATTCTGGAAATGAAGACGTTTTTTATGTGTTAAAAAATAATCCAATGAATGGTCCATAATATTGCCGACGCAGAGATCAGCTTCTTTCCTGTAAATCATCGATCCAGCGCAGCAGTAGTAGACATTTCCGTCACAATCGATACCGATCATCCTCCAGAGGTAAGCACAAGGAAATTTATTAAAATTCTGTTTGAACTCTATACCGTTAACTTCAACGTAACCGGAAATATTCTCAACTGTTCTTAAACTTATGGAGACCGATTCATCATTCAAGTATTTATTCAATCTTTTCATGAGAGAGCTATCATCATGTCTCCATGGATTTAAAACCTGAATAACCAGCTTGGATTTCGAGTTCATATCTGCTCTCATCTCCAGGAGATAGAGAAGGTTATCGAGTGACAGTTTAAAGCGGTCTTGTGTCATCAACTTGTCATAGGTGGATTCATCAATAGCGTTGAGACTGTAAATAATCGTTCCAACTTTTGATCCGAGAAGGGCCTGGATATCATCCTTATTCAAGATTGATCCGTTAATATTAATACTGAATTTCATATTTAGTTCATTGTATGCCCTGTTGATAAGAGCAATACTATCTGGATACTGAAGGGGATTTCCCCAGCCGCCAAGATACAAATTATTGATTTTGGCTAGCACTCCATCGTGTAACAGGTGAAAGAATACCTTATCCATGATCTCTTTCGGCATGTACTTGTTCTCGGTGGATTTAATCTCCTTTCTCGCACATATTGCACAATTTGATTTACATTGGATAGTAGGTTCGATTGTAATATTAAATTTCCCGTCACCGGTAAATCTTGACACTATATTCCCGTAATTCATTTATACTTCCTCGGTCGCTAAATTCCATTATTAGATTCATCCATCTTCCAAGACAATAAACTCCCCATATTCTGCGGGCGTTGACTCCCGTTCGGCATAACTTTTGAGGCTCTATTGCCAATAACCTGAGGTTTTTATTATTGAACCTGATATCACTGCAAAACGAAATAATATCCAAAGCAGAAATTCCGGTGTCATGTGATGCAAACCATTGTTCTGCCGGAGTCGGAAAAGCCTGTTTTTCCCTATTGATAAAACTATTGTTAAAATACTTTTCACACAGATGTTTCAATGCCCATTTTCCTATTTGATCCCTGATTTTCAGTTCGGGTGACATGGAAAGTGAATGCTGAATTACTCTGTAATCCAGGAAAGGGTATCTACCTTCAATGCCCCATGCCATATTCATCTTATCATCCTTATTCATCATGGCAATGACATGTGTTTTAAAGTCCATATAGAGCATTTTTGAAAGAAAATCAGGATATCCATTCTCAATAAAATACCTGGAGATATTTAAACGGTAATCAGGAATATTATCCTTGAACAATTTATCAACCACGTACTTCTGGGAACAACTTTTAAACTCCGTCGCAATTATATCGGGTGAAAGGCTCCTCTGGTAATACTCAGTCTCGGAGGAATCCGCGCATGATAAGCTGGGGAATGCAAGATTAGCCATGTGACGCTTTATTGCTGCCTGATAATGGGAATAACCGGCAAAAAGTTCGTCACCTCCACTCCCTGCAAGGGCGACAGTAATATGCTTTTTTGCCTCTCTCGCGAGGTAGTATTGTGGGGCCGCGACAATTTGCGGAGGTGGTTCATCATAATGCCAGATGATTTTATCAATAACATCGACGAAATCTCTTTCTGAAATCTTAAATTTATTATGAATTGTCCCGGTCGTCCGGGCGACATAATCGGAATACGGGAATTCATTGAAGCCCTCGTAGTCAAATCCCAGAGAGTACGTGTGAACAGGAGCTGAGGATTGTTCTTTGAGTGTGGCAGTCATATAACTGGAATCTATTCCACCGCTCAGATAAACGCCAAGAGGAACGTCGCTTTCTAATCTTATCCTGATTGAATCCTCGAAGAGTTCGCGAAAACCATGAATCTGATCCTCATGGGAGGACTTTCGTACAGACAGGTTAAAAGTAAAGTCAAAGTAACGTTCCTTTTTCAGCTTACCATCCTTTAATTTCAGACAATACCCGGGTTGAACCTCATATATGTCCCGATAAAGGGTCTCTTCCCCGTAAATATAGAGATGCCCGAAATATTCGGGTATCTTTTCATAATTGATTCCGGGATTTGATAATAATGGATGCTCAAGCAATGCCTTGATTTCTGAGGCGAATACGAAGATATTTTTTTGGAATGCATAATACAAAGGCTTGATGCCTACCCTGTCCCTATATAACAGGAGATCTCTTGTTCTCTCATCCCAAAGGGCAAAAGCAAAATCACCGTTTAATAGCTTAATGAAGTCCTCACCGTATTCTTTGTAAGCGTAGATGATAACCTCGGTATCAGTCTTTGATCTGAAATTATACCCCAATTTTTCAAGATTACGTCGAAGAGGTCTGTAATTATAGATCTCTCCATTGTAGGTAATCCATATTTTCCCCGAATCTTCGCACATGGGCTGCCTGCCATTATCTGTCAGGTCGATGACCTTGAGACGTCTATGCCCTAACGCGAGTGAATACACCTCGTTAATATAATGCCCATGACCGTCGGCACCTCGATGAGAGAGTATTTCCATCATTGGGAAAATATGCTCTGGCTCGAAAGAATCTGTTTCAAAGTAAATATATCCGCAAATTCCACACATATTATTTTTTTTGTCCCGTCATACCGCAGCGGCGCTTGCTAATACTACGGACCTCAATCCCCTGTTCAGTAAACCAGTCGAAGAGCTCTGCTTCGTCATGTCCCCAGGCATAGTA
>CAZGIZ010000034.1:7593-34430 GCA_964526655.1 uncultured Desulfobacteraceae bacterium
AATAATCTCCAGTACTGCGTTTTATCGTAAACCCAAACCGCGATATATCCATCTTTTTTTAAGAGACTCGACAAGCAACTAAAGGAATGCCTGGTGTCCGGAGTGTGATGCAAAACTCCGTTAGAGTAAATAATGTCAAATACCTCATTTTTGAGAGGTAATTGGTTGATATCGGCCCTGACAAAATGAAGATTATTATAAAAGGGAGTACCTTTATTATACTCCATGGCATTGTAAATCCCTTCGCTTTGATCCACACCGATAACCTTTGCCCCTTTTCCGGCAATCCTGGCCATATCCTGGCCACTACCACAGCCAGCATCCAGGACAATTTTACCTCGCATATCCCTGTTGAACAGGCCGGTATAGTTTATTTTTATTTCGAAATCATGATCACCGTCTTCTGTATAACGAACCCTTTTGGCAACATTATTCCATTTATAACTCCATGCGGACCTCCATCGCTTTTTATTTTCTTCTTCATTTATGAAGGAAGGAATAAAATTTCGCACCGGATAAACTGCCTGGCATTCGGGGCATACAATCTTTCCTGTTTTTACCTCATTGTGTTCAAATTCGGGATTTTCCAATTTTAAAAGGTCCGAATCACACCTTATGCAGCGTAAATAAGATATAAGTTCCTGTTGCATTGTTTCCCTTTACAATTTCAATATGGTGTCGAACATCACGCCTGATTGTCATGAGGAGCAGGCTGCGCGGTTCCCGAATAGCGAGGAGCGAAGTCTCTCAAAATCATTTTAAACACTCTTTCGAAAGGGCAAAGCCTTTTTTGTCTCTTGAGGATTTCCCCTATTTTGGAAATGGGCAGGAGGAAATTTAGATGTAGGATCTACCGACTTTAGGATAATTTTCTTTTTTTATCTTCAAGAAGACTATAGAGGCCCCAGCACCTTGAGCATCCGCGATAGGCCCCATATTCCTTAAGCCTAACGCGCTGATCTCTCAAGGCCTCTCCGTTCCATACATCCATGACTGGTGTATTTTTTATGTTTCCGGCAGGTGGAAGGAGACAATGGTGGAACGTTTTTACATCCCCTTCGGGATTAATATTCATATTATACCAAGGCACTTTACATCGGGGATTTTCCACAGGAAAATCTTCTGTTTCTCGGTATTTAAGAAGGTCTTCATATTCGAATGACGGCCTGAAATGTATGCGATATCCATCTTCTAAAGGAAATCTTTTTTTGATATCCAGTGCCTGACTACTCATGGCCTTAAGATCCATCTTAAAGATGTCCACGGTATGTACGGTGGATTCCTGGATATATCCACCGCAAATTTCAGCATGTTTCTCATTATGCTCCCTTGCCATATCCTTTGTGGTATAAAGAAGCCACTGGAAGTTGACGAAGACCTGTTCAAGTATCCCCTCATCAACAAGTTGTTCAACGGTTTCAGTAATTTTGTCATAATTAAAATCATTGAGTGTGAAATAAAAACCCACCTGCATTCCGGATTTTCTTTTGTCTTTTTCCTCAAGCAGGAGTTTTATTCCTTCCATCATGCGCCGATAACTACCGAGAACTCCTCTTATCTCATCGTGTAGCTTTTCAGGTCCATCCAGGGACAGCCTTATGGAATCCAATCCAAGCTCCACCAGATCCCTTGCCATTCTGGAAAGATTGAAACCATTAGTCAGAAGCCAGAAGGGCAGTCCGTTTTGTTTTGTATATTCTATGAAGGGCAGGATATCCCTGTAGAGGAGGGGTTCTCTGAATGAGGCCCTGATTATGGGTTTGAACCATTTTACCTGATCCACAATTGATTTGCAGAGTTCAAGGGGAAGCTCGATTTTTTGTGATTTGTTTACTACATTATACTTATGGTAGAAGGTTTCATCATGCTGTTGGCCGAAATCACAATAGCGGCATTTGAGGTTGCACATATTATTGACACAGACATTAATGGTATGAGGTGGCAGTGCGTACCCGTCGGGTAAGGTCCAATAATGATGACTCTGCAAAAAGTACTTAAGCCTTGCGGTTTGAAAGGACAAGTGCCCCAGAGAATCCATGTATTTGCAAAGCTCAGTATATTGTTCCCTGGCATTTTCACCTGTCGGAGAAAGATGTTCGTCATTCAACCATTCTGCGGGTGATGCAGCAGAAAATTCCATGTTACTCTCACGCGGTGGGATAGTATCTGCAAGTCCTGTCATCATGTCTTTTTCCTTCTTTCCGCAGCATGTCCTGCCATAGGGGGAGATCTTTATATTTAGAAAATATCCTGTTGCAGAAAATAATCATTTTGTCGATGCTATCGCGCGTTTCTGGGGCGAGGTCAAATGATGAAAGTGTATGAAAGATGCCTGCTGCCTGATGAATTTCACCTCTCAAATACATATCCATCCCGTGTGCCATGATATCTTCCATGGGTAGATCCATTATATTTCCAAGGCTCTTATTTTGAAGGAGATCTCCATTATCAGCGGAATAGCCCAACGTAAGATTCCTTGGAGACTGGGACTGCATACTCCAAAGCCAGGAACATTTATGACAAAAGAAACCATCATTCGCCATCTTACCAAACTGCTTTTGGGCCATCATTCTTCTAAAGAGTATATATTCCTCTCCGTTCCAGATTTCCTCAAAAGTATGCGTGGTGATATCTCCCAGAAATCGATTTTCCCGTGGTTCTACAAAACAATAGCTTACCTTCCCATCATGACAGAAGGTGATAGAGGACCAAGGGAAAACACAGCAAGGGAAATTTTCATAAGGAAGCCTTTCGTAAATTTTCATGTTCCCCTCTTGGATCTCTCCCTGATAATTATATACCCAGTGGAAATCCACAGAGGAAAGCCCTGGGAAATTATCCTTAAAAAAATGCGCGACTTTATTCTCATCTTCTGAGGCATTCTCCAACTGATTTACATAATCTACAAATACGTGCGGTCTTATGCTCTCTGGGACGGCCAGGAGCAAATCGGACAATCCCTTAAGATTTCTAATCACTACGTTAAATTTGTTTACCCCATGCACACATCTGTAGGTTTCTGCGGTTATTGCGCTTATGGAGATGCCCAGAGATGTCATGTTTGGCAAGAGATTCTTGAGTCGTTTTGGGTTAGCGATAATCCCGTTGGTGTGGAATGAGATGTGCACATCAGGTCTGTTTTCTTTCAGATAATTTACAAAGAAAGGTATGTTTCGATTCAGTAAGGGCTCCCCTTGCTTCATCAAGTACACCTTTTTTATGCTACCGGGTAGCTGTTCGACGATCCTTTTGAAAAGATCTCTGTCCATGCACCCCTTATCCAGCCGCATGGCTTTTTCATGAGCACAGACGGCACATCGGCTATTGCATATGTTCGACACACTTATGTAGCACAGCCAAGGTCCTCCGGTAGGGTTCGGTATGTTTTGGGCCCATTGACTTACCATAGAGCCATCGGCCTGTTCCATCAGTGACTGGATATCTTTATTGTTAGTTTTCATACAGAAACCGTATTTTTTTCTCAGCTTTATCCGCGAGCGTTATCGCTTCAGCCCTGTTATTGCCGCCTGCGATGATGAAGCCGGCGCGGTCCGCTCCAATCCGAACAGCCTTAACTCGATCACCGGCTTTAATCAAAACATCGCAATCAAGTATATTATTCCATCTCTTAACCTCTTCAAGGCCATCGATTTCCTTCACGGTACCAGGCTGTGGTGTCAAGAACCTATATACACAGCCCTTGCCGGACCATTCCGGGGAAATGTTTTGCGGTTCCTCTCCGAGGGCAATACGCACTACTTCTTTGAATAGTTCGATACCCGTTACAAAAGGAACGATCGGATCCGGTGTGCCTCCGCCACCGCAACGAGCACCAATTTCAAAAAGTTTGGGCCCATCTTCGGTAACGCATAGCTCTACATGGGCCGGACCGGACTGAATACCGACAGCCCGGACGGCCTCTTTTGCCACTTGCCTAATTCTCTCCAAATCATCTCCTCGATGCAGGCTGGGATAAATGACGCTCTTGTCTACTCGATAGGGAGGAGGTGTTTTGATTTTGTCCGAGACGGCTAAAACGTGTATTTTCCCTTCAAATGTCAGTGTCTCAATACTATGTTCCGACCCTTCAAGATACTCTTCAATAATCACATTTTTATCATCATAGAAATCCTGCGCAAATTTGAATGCCTCTTCAAGCTCTTCTATGCAGTCTATTCTCGACACACCCCTGCTGCCTCCACCTCTGCTGTCGGCGGGCTTAAGAATAAGCGGCCAGGAATTCAAAGCCTCCACGGACTCGTGTGCCTGCTCGAGTGTCACCGCGGAGCGGAACCTGGCTGAAGGGACCCCCGCGTCTTTCCAGATTTGTCTCATACAGGCCTTGCTCGTCGTGTATTCGGCTACATTAGGATTTATTCCCACGAGCCCCATCTCCTCCGCAGTGACTGCGGCGGTTTTTACACCGAAATCATTCACTGCTATAATCCCGTCTATAGCATATTTCCTGGCCACACTGAGAGAACCTTCAATATCGGAGATATCCATTACCTCGTAATGATCTGCGTATCGAAATCCTTCTGCATTTGGAGATTTGTCTGTCACTATGATTTCGCATCCAAGTTCCTGCGCAGCAAGAATCTGGCGAATGTAGTATCTTGATGCCCCCAGAATCATCACCCGCTTTCGCATTTCAAGGTTTCCTAACCACTATATCCGGAAAAGCCTGTTTATATAAAACGGTCTTTTCGACCTTGTGGAGACTTTCTGTAAAATAATCCGGCACTTCATATATCACCGCGCCCTTTCCATCAGCCACACCCACTACTCTGGAGGGATTTGACACGGAATCTACAACAATGTCTCCGTATTTGCCTACCAGACCGCCCGCTACAACCGGAATGCCTGCTATTTCCGACCGTCCCATTAATTCTCTAACCGTTCGATCTGTTCCAAGTGTTGACGCAAGTTCGCATGCCAATACAGCACGCATATCAGGCCGGATTACTTTTATCCCGTGCTCGTTGCAGTATGTAATCGCCTCAGAGGACACGCAACCGATTCCTCCGTCAAATATAATGCCATGTTCGGCCATTACCTCTACCATGGCTCGGCTGATGAGAGTTTCCTCACGTGAAAAAGAGACTATGACCTCTGCGGCCCGGGCCGCTTCAACGGAATCCGTTTCAATGTCCGGATACCCTGCAGAAAGAGCCGTTTGTTTTAAGGAACCAGCAAAGGCTTCAAGTCGATTGTGACCAGCACCGGTAAGAGTGACCCGCGCTCCCTGTTCGATCATAGCTAAGGCGAGTTTCAATGACAGATTATCCGTACCGCATATTGTAAGCCGCCGACCCAGAACATCCTTCAAAAGCACGCGAATCTCCTGGTCAACACTCCGTGTCCAGGCATCTGAATCCTTGTAACCGACTACCATGCTGTGTTTTGCAAAAGAACGCACCCTAGAAAACAGAGGTTCCTTGAGGTAGGGTTTGAGGTCGGCATCCACAAGCAGGATGTCTACGACACCGTCGGCTACTGCGACGATTTCCTCTATGGGCAGGCAACTATCCACCTCTACACTACCGATCACATAGTCAAACTCTTCCTGAACAAACCGAGAGACAGTAATTTTCTCCACGTTCTGCGGTGCCGCCACGATATTGAGGACGCTCTGTTTGCCCCGTTTCTTGGCTGTGACCCTGCTTTTTTCCACTACCGCTTTCATCGCCACGGCAAGAGAATCATCTCCTTTTTGCGTCTCCCTTATGTTGGCAAAAGCAAACCTGGGTAGGGAGACGATATGCAGGTGAGCCTTCCCGGCTTCTTGCTGTTGCAGGCGTAGTGCGATATCTTTGACAAGATCTTCCCTGGCATTAATTCGATCCGCCCGGCATACCTCGACAATCAGGTCACGCGGATCGACGTTGTAGCAATCGGCGTATTTTAAAATGGTTTTAAGATACCCGGAGTGAAATCCGGCATAACCTGAAGTGATGTTAATCGGGTCGAGACCTTTTTCCTGTAGCATCGGCCTTATCAGCTTTCCGCTGACGTCCATCACCCGGTTGAGGTCGATTTTCAGGTCAATCCCTCTTTTTATCAAAACGGGGACCAGGATTTCCGTGGCCGGATTGCCGCCGCCTCGTCCCATTCCCTGCAAGGTACTGTCAATTCGCTGGACCCCGTTATTGACCGCTTCCAGGGCATTAGCCACACCCATGGAAAGATTGTCGTGGCAATGAAGTCCTATGGGAATGTTCAACGCATCTCTCATGGATTGGACATACTCTTTTATGTCGTCGGGCAACATGGTTCCAGCAGAATCCACCAGGCAGACCAGATCAGCCCCGAAACTCTCCGATAGCTTCGCCTGTTTAGAGAGCTCTTCAGGGGGAAGGGCATAGGATTTCATCAGGTTGGCGGAAACGGACATGCCCAGCTTTTTCGCATGTTCAATATATTCTCTGGATTGTTCCACCTCTGTTACGTTCGTACCGATTCGAACGAAATCCATGCCGTAATCAGCAGCTAATCTCAGGTCTTCGTGCCGGCCGATGCCTGGAATGAAAAACATTCCCCACTGAGCCCGTTTGAGTATGCTTGATGCGGCCTGCATATACTCTTCGTCCTTTGCGGCTGCCGCGCCTTTACCTGACTCCGACGCGCGTAAACCCAATCCATGGCCTATTTCGATAAGATGAAAACCCGCATTTTCCAAAGCCACAGCAATGATAGCCGTATCGCGCGGTGTAAATTGAAAGTCTATGGCGTAGCTGCCGTCTCGCAAGGTGCATTCGAGGATTTCGAGGTTGGGGGAATTCATGGATTCGTCTGTTCAGAATTAGGGAAAATCTATTAGTTTCAGAATGTTGGTGAATATCATCTCTTTTCTCAAGGATGGTCTGGTTTTGATAATATCTTCGAAATGATTACGATAATTATTCAGCCGGTACTCGGGGAAATCAGAGCCGTAGATGATCTTTTCATCAAGGTTATCCATTACCCACAGACAATCGCTAATTATAGAAGTACCCTTGAAATATTTCAGGACATGGGAATTATCGGGATAGACATTGCTGTTGGATTTGGCGAGAAAAAATGCGTCCATTACCCTGTGCCCTCCCATGTGGCTCAATATAATTTTCATGTCTTTATATTTTTTTGCAAGGCCGTCATAACGAAAGGGAGTAAGATCGTCCAGAATTATTCCAGGATTACAGGTTTGATAATAACCGTCAATCATCAAGGTCAAGTGCCTCTCGTTGAGATAATCAAATAAAGGTTCAAAAGTGGGATCCATGCAGTTAACCCCCTGGGTTCGGGGGTGTATCTTGATTCCGGAAAGACCCATATTCAGGATTTCATCAACCTGACCTTTTAGACCCTTTGAGAATTCTATGTGTCCCAGCCCTCTGAATTTGTCGGGATACCTTTCCACGACAGAAGAGATGTACTTATTTGTGGTAGCCTGGGGCATGGAGATCAATAGACACTTATCGATACCGGCCTCATCCATCTCGCCCAGGAGCCTTTCAAGTGAGGCATCATGGTCGGTATTAAACCATTTCCCGTTATGAGTAATATTGATGTGTGAGTCTATTATCATATGATATTATTTCGCGAATCTTGCCGAGTAGCAGGCCTCTTCCTCGTGGAAATATTTTAATCCTAAGGCGTTTTCAAAGGCCATCTTGAGAAATTCTTCCTTTTTGAAGGTCATGGCATTTGAGGGGCTGTACCAGTCATAATTGCACAAAATAGAAGACTCAAAGCCCACCTCCTTATTCCAGAAGCATTTCAGGAAATTCCAATAGATAAATCGCTGGAGATCATATTCCCCGCCCTTTATGCCCAGGGCGGGCATTTCAGGGATCTCGAGAGTGATTTCAAGTTCCGTCAGGGTCTTTCCGAGCTCCGTCAACTGGGTTGACAGGGCCATCAATTCCTCATGGGTTAGTTCCATGCATTGATTCCTGAAATAGGAATCCAGAAGCTCTCTTGGTAAGGCCTTTTTTCTATATACATAGCACGCAAATTCTGATCCAAAGGACAGTATCCTGGACAATTCTCTGAAAGTGTCGGAGGGGTTGTCTGTGTGATGAATGACCTGATCACATGAAATAAAGTCTATAGTATTGTCCTTAATCTGCGTGTTTGAGATATCTCCTTTGATAAAAATAAGGTTGGACAGGTGCCCATATCTCTCTGCCGCCCTGTAAACGGTGTCCGAAAGGTCCATGCCCAATACGAGTGAATCGGGAGAGAGCTCGGCAAGCCACGCGGTTTTATAGCCGGCGCCGGAGCCGGCATCGAGTATGAATTCTTTATCCTTAAGGAAAATAGCCAATTCTTCCTCTGTCTCAAAACCATACAAGTTAAGATACCGTTCTTTCCCCTGTTTTTCACTTGCCTCTTTATCTTTTATCCTGTCATACTCCGCCCATTTATTCGTAAATACCGCTTTGGTCTGGGACTGCCTCATGGAATCCGGTTCCTCGATTTCGGGAATTTCGATTAGATTATTTTTCAAAATGATATCGGTTCTGAATATGTCATTAATCATATTAAGATATCCCGGATAAAATCATATGTTATTGCCGTTCCGACAATGAAATTAGGCGGAGATTTAATTCTCAAGCAGGCTTAAAAATACGGTTCCACCACTCGAAACACAACATGGACCAGATTAAAAGGCGACGATTTGTCTTACCGTGGAAGTGCTCCTCCATTAAGGCCTGGGCCGTTTCAGGCTGTATGTAATTGTAAATCTCTGCGTGTTTATTAAAGAGCAGATTCTTAATATAATCGATACTTTCTCCTTTAAACCAGCTTGCGTCCGGGGCTGAGAAACCCTGTTTCAAACCATTGACGTCATAATCAGGCACATACTGGGTTAAGGCCTTCCGTAAAAGGGTCTTCCCATTATTCATGCGGCTGAAATATTTCTTATTTTTCCCAAGCTCATTTTCATTAATCTTTATTATTTCATATAGGTTGTTTAATTTAAACCTTACCGGAACCTTCATCCCGAAATCGACCAGGTCGTTATCAAGAAAAGGGACCCTGGTCTCGAGACCGTGGGCCATGCTAAGTTTATCCTCTACCTCCAGCAGTCCGTGTAGAAATGTCCTTATCTCAAAGTAGAGCGAGAGGTTAACATATTCTTCCGGTGAAGAGACCTGCTGGCTGTTGCCGTTTATCACCGATTTAAAGACATCCTTTGTCTGATAATCCCATATATCAGGGTAGATCTCAGGTTGATAAAATTTGGGTTTTAGACTGTCGGGGATAAGACGCTGCCAGTATCTATAGTAGCTTTCAATGTAATCCTCCCCGTGATCGCTGCCCATGGCCCGGTAGTATCGCCAGGGATACCCAGCGAAAAGCTCATCTCCGCCGGCCCCAGTCAAGACTACTTTCACGAATTTACTGGCGAGCCTGGCCACGTAAAAATTAGGATAGGATTGCCCCACCCTCAGATCTTCGAGGTGCCAGATAAGCTCTTCCATGACTCGTTCCATGTCACCCGCCTTGAGGACGACTTCATAATGCTCGGTTTTGTAACGATTAGAGAGAAATTCCGCTTTTTCACGTTCGTCAAATCCCAACTCCAGGCCGGATGCGGATGTGAGATCGAATCCGCATGTAAACGACTTGATGTTTTTGAATTTTTTGGCGGCGATACAAGATATGGATGCCGAGTCAATTCCTCCACTCAGATAGGAGCCGATCTCAACATCACTTACAAGCTGTCTCCTTACGGCCCTCTTAAAGAGACGTATCAATTCCGATACATATTCCTCTTCTCCCAGTCCATTTGACTCCTCACAAAAATGAAAATCCCAATATCTGTTCAGGCGTAAAAAATTGATATCGCCCGATTTAATTGACAATGTATGGCCGGCTTTTAAAATCCTTACTCCTTTAAAAAGTGTAAGGTCCGAAAATATGTTCTGGAAGGAGAAATACTCATTGAGGGCGGGTATGGAAACTTCGACGGATATACAGGGATGCTGAAGTATGGATTTGATCTCGGAACCGAAGAGAAAGACATTGTCTTTTAGACAATAGTAGAGGGGCTTTATTCCATATCTATCGCGGGCAAGAAAAAGAGTGTTTTTATTCATATCCCATATGGCAAAGGCAAACATGCCGTTAAAGATACTGACACAGTCTTGACCCCACTCTTCATAGGATTTCAGGATAACTTCGGTATCTGTCCTTGATATGAAGCTGTAACCCCTTGATTCTAAGTCCGATCTGATTTCTTGAAAGTTATAGACTTCACCATTATAGGTAATTACAAGGGTCCCATCATCGTTTTCCATGGGTTGATTCCCGAGTGGAGACAGATCGATGACAGCCAGCCTCCTATGCCCGAGTCCCACAAACCGATCATGCCATATGCCCCTTCCATCAGGGCCTCTGTGCTCGACAATGTCTGTCATCTTTTCCAGTATGGATAGGGGGACAGGCCTCATATCGATATTCAGAATTCCAGTGATTCCGCACATTATAGCTTATAATTCAGGATAGTCTCTGTTATATAATCAAATTCCTGATCGGTCATTGAGGGGAACAGGGGGAAGGCAATGGAGCATTGATCAGCGACCCATGAATTGGGATAATCTTCAAGGCTGAGGTTGTATTTTTCCCTGTAATATTTCAGGGAATGTACCGCATGGGTCCCGGGACGAGTGGAAACGCCCTTTTTCTGAAGGTAGGCCATAAAGTCATTTCGCATGGCGCTAATTTTTAAGACATTTCCAAATGTCAGCTTTTCCGGTTCAAAAAGACAGACATAGGATTGGTACCCATGAACGAAGCTGTCGTCATAGACGGGTTTGGTCAACCATGGGATGGTATCCATAAACTCGTTGTATTTATCAATATACCTTGTCCTTTTCATATGGATAGTGTCCGCGATCTCCAATTGTGAAAGTCCGATAGCCGCCTGAATATCGGTCATTCGATAATTCAGGCCTAAATAAGGGAATTCCGGCATAACATAGGGTCTGTTTGCCTCGTGCCGTTGCAGGTCAGTGATCTCGGCGCCGTGGTCACGAAGAGACCTCGCCATGTTGTCTAATGTGGCAGTGTTTGTTGTAATCATACCGCCCTCGCCGGTCGTAATCGTCTTTCTGGGGTGAAAGCTAAAACAACCGATGTCGCCATGACTTCCGACATGGATTCCATTGTACCGGGCACCGAATCCACAGGCCGCATCTTCAATAACCTTCAGATTGTATTGTTTCGCGATCTCCATGATCGGCCCCATTTCCGATGGGAGACCGAAGAGATGGACGGGGATAATCGCCTTGGTAGCCGGCGTAATGATCTCTTCAATCCCCGACACATCGATATTTAGGGTTGAGAGATTGATATCACATAAGAGAACCCTGGCCCCTGTCTGCTCAACAGCATTGGCCGTTGCAACAAATGTGAAGGAAGGAACAATGACCTCATCGCCCGGGCCTATTCCAAGGCACATTAAAGAGATATGGAGACCTGCAGTACAGGAAGACACTGCCACACTATAACCGGCGCCTGTAAAATCGGAGAATAGCCTTTCAAACTGCTCCACTATCCTGCCCTGAGTGATCCATCCGCTCTTAAGGACTTTTTCAATCCTTGATAATTCGGAGCCGTCTAAAAAAGGACGTGTTATGGGTATGTTCGGCATTAAGGAGTTCCATTGCTTTTCATGATAATTATTCGAACAGCTCTCCAATAAGGCCATCTTGATTGTAATACTGGCGCCAGTGATCGCAGTTCCTGCAGACATTATTTTCATTAAACCTATTTTCAAGGTGTTCTGCCCTGAACCTCTCATAGGGTTGACTTATCCATGTCCCATGAAGACCCTCACGAGAGATATCCCCTAATCCTTCATGCCTGTTCCAGTCATGATTGCAGGCAGCGGCCCGGCCATCCCAGTAGACAACCATCTCAGTGAATGGTTTATAGCAGGGAAGGCGTTCTGATTGATCCACTCCATCTAAGGAAAGGGCCCCGAATTTGCCCTGTCTGGTATGCTCGGGGTAGATCCTTACACGATCTACCCTCTGCCTCCAAAAGGTTATGAATTCTCTCTTAATATCATGGGCCATCCCGGTATCCACCGCAGAGACCTGAAGCATCGGCTTTTCGCAGCATCGGTTTTCACGCTCTTTGATAAGGGTTTCAACTCCTTCAATTACTCTGTCAAAATTGCTCCCTCGACGCAGCTTTTCATAATCAAGGGAATTAATAGAATCCATGCTGAAGGATATGAAATCGATTTGGAGATCGATCAGGGCCTTGGCCATATTCCCTGTGAGGAGAGTAGCGTTCGTGGCAAGTTGTATGGTGAGACCTCTTTCTTTGGCATAACCCATCAGGCGAAGAAAATCCCTATGCAATAGGGATTCGCCCCTGAAAAAGGGAACAACTATTTCAGACCTGTTGTCACTCATCTCATCAATCAGGTCCATGAAAAGGGCTGGATCCATGAATCCTTTGGGGTAGCTCATATAGCGTCTTGGACACATCCTGCAGTCAAGGTTACATTGATTTGTAAGCTCGATGGTAATCCTTTTGGGAAAATGAGATAGCGTCGGTATTCTTACTATATTATTCATATCTTGACACTCGCCTCCAATAATGGGAGGGTATCGCTGCCCTTGTCTATGGACGAAATACTCATGGGTAGAAGATGGTCAAGATACTGTGACGCTACATCCTTCCAACAGGGGATATCTTTAAGGACCTGAAGACTCTTTTCTCCCATATCTTTCCGTTTCTGTTCGTCCTCTATCAAATAAACCATTTTTTTCATGAGCTCAATCGTATCCCTTGGGGAAACCAGAAAACCGTTGTATCCGTCTCTGACCAGGTCGTCACCTTTAAGGATGGTAGTGGTAATAATCGGCAACCCGTGTGCCATGGCCTCAAGGATGACGTTGGGCATTCCCTCGTCAAGAGAGGGAAGTACAAAGAGGTCCGATTGTCTATATTTTTGAGACAATTCCTCCTGGCTTACCCATCCGCTAAAGGTGATTTTTCCATCTATTGAGAGGTGGATCGCCATCTCCTCAAGGGTCTTTCTCAAAGGGCCGTCACCGACAATCTCAATTCTATAATCCTTCCGTGACCACTTTTTTTCCAAGGCCGGCAGGGCCTTCAGGAGATACTCAATTCCCTTTTGGTGTGATAACCTACCAGCGGTAAGGATTCTTACGTCCTTTTTATTCCTTTTATCCCTTTTCGGTTCATGATTAACTCGATCAAAACCGTTGGGTATAATCGATATCTTCAAACCGGGTGCGAATCCCTTGGCAAGGGATTTCAATCTTCTGCTGTTTGTCACGATCTTGTCCGCGTTTCTCCAGATAGAATACAAGAGAGGACTTGAAATGGCATGATACATACCCAGGCTCTCACCCAAAAAACCGGGGACATCGCCCCCCCGCAGGGATAGGATATAGGGTATTTTAAAGCGATGTTTAATCCAGAGGGCGACAGGGCCGGAAGGTATCCCGAAAAACGCGATAATCTTTTCTGGCCTGAATTTTTTAATGATTTTACCGGAATTGACCGTGGCGCTTATAATAAAGGTGAGCATTTCAGGCACGGAGCATCGGTCGATCCTTTTTCTTATTACAGGGACACGGAAGACCTCCATGCCCTGTACACATTCTCTCCTCTTGAGGCCGCGGAATGATGATGTCAGGACAGCGATCCTGTGGCCCATCTCAGAAAGATTCTCCGCAATGTGGTAGCTGGCCTTGCCGGCACCGCCCCCAAGGGGAGGGAATTCATAATTTATGATCAATATTCTCATTATGCCTCTCTATTTCCTCCACTGAATCGACAGCTTTTTAAAGTCTACCATCACTACGCGTACCTCTCCTTCCACATTTGGAACATGAAAAGAGTCCAGATCTGTTTGCGGTTATCCTTTTTCCCTTTAAGGTGATCATCCAAGAGATTTTGAACAGATTTGATATCAAATATCCCGTCCTCCCTGATTTTATTGGGAGAAAAGGTTTCCATGATAATGGGCTTCAATTCCCCTTTAAACCATTTTGCAAGAGGTACACCGAAACCTTTCTTTTTTCTCTTAAGAATATTTCTCGGCAATTTATATTCTATTGCCTTTTTCAGAATATATTTTCTACATAGTTTCCTGATCTTAAAGAAAGAGGGGAGGCTATTCGAAAATTCAGCGAAATCCACATCAAGAAAAGGAGATCGTACTTCAAGGGAGTTGGCCATACTCGCCCTGTCCACCTTGACCAGAATATCGTCCGCAAGGTAGAAGCGGGAATAGAGATAGATAATTTCGTCTATCTGATCCCTTAAATTCGTCTTTTGAAGGGAGTTATAAATATCCCCGTATGGGTCAAATCCGTTAAGGTTATGGCTGAAATCGTAGGAGAAGATTTTTCTCTGTTCCTCTTTGGTAAATGATCCCAGCCACACTTGGTTTCTGATTGCCCGCTCATAGGGTATGCCTTTCAGGAACTGTTTCATCTTAAAGTCCAGGCTTATGTTGGCCGTGGAAACCGGAAGCCGATTGACAATAGGAACAATAACATGATCGTGAACATATCCTGGAACCTTTTCGTAATATCGGGCAGCGGCGTGAGCGATAAAGGGGTCATACCCTGCGAAGAGTTCGTCTCCTCCGTCTCCCCCCAATGCCACGGTCACGTGTTCCCTGGTAAATTTGGAAAGCAGGTAGGTCGGTATTATGGAGGCGTCGGCAAAGGGCTCGTCCATGAAGTCCCAGACCTCTGGGAGGATTTCGAGCATTTTGCCGGGAGTCAGAATCTGCTCATAATGTTTAGTCCCAAACAGATCCGCGATTCCCCTTGCGTATGTGGATTCATCAAAGGACTCTTCAGTGAATCCTATGGAAAAGGTCTTGATATTATCGGGAGGGAGAAGTTCAGACATCAGAGCGACGATTGCGCTGGAATCGATCCCTCCACTAAGGAATACACCTAAAGGCACATCGCTCATCAATCTCCTCTTAATGGATTTTTTCAGGAGGTCTATCAGACAACTTTCTAATTCACCTGTGTGGTGAAATCCGTTTCGGTCATTAGGATTAAAGCATATTTTCCAGAAGGGAGTTGTCCGGGACTCGCCGTCCTTCCACTTTAAAAAATGACCTGGAAGGAGTTTGTTGACACCCTTTATAATGGAATAGGGGGCCGGGACATATTCGAACGCCAGGTAACGGCTGAGGTTGTTAATGTCTATTTCTCTCTTGATCAAGGGATGTTTCAGGAGCGACTTCAATTCCGATGCGAAAAGGATATGTTTCCCTGAATGATAATAATATAGGGGCTTCTGACCGTAGCGATCCCTGACAAGATATAAGGACTTGATGCTATCGTCCCATAACCCGAAGGAAAACATGCCGTTCAGTCTCTTAAAGATATCTTCACCGTACTGCTCGTATCCGTGTATAATAACCTCCGTGTCCGTATTGGAGGAGAAGACATGTCCTTTATTGATAAGGTCCTTTCTCAGATCGGGATAATTATAGATCTCTCCATTATAGGTAATCCAGATCGTTTCCTTTTCATTGGCCATTGGTTGGTGACCCGCTTCTGATAGATCTATAATGCTCAGTCTTCTATGACCCAGTCCAACCTGGACTTTTGAGGTACATAGGTTAGAATTCGAAGTTCGGATAATGCATATCCCTTCGTCATCAGGCCCCCTATGACGAAGGGTGGAGGTCATCTCTTCAAGGACCGGACGTTCAACCCCACGGCCGTCCGCATATGCTATCCCGCTGATTCCACACACCGGGATTGATCCGTATCAGATATTATTATCATCGGGCTGATATCCATTCTGTGCCGTAAATTTGACTATCATCGGGCAGATACATAGGATGTCCCGATATTGCTGCCGATTACCTTTTCGACTACGTAATAATTTTTCCCCTGGGTCTCAAAATAGGATCTGATCATTATTTCACCAAGTAGGCCTATAAAGATGATTTGAAGGATAGCGAATCCGTATATCGAGGCAAGAATTATCAATGTGTTTATGGAGACGGGGAGTATACCCAGAATCCGGAGCCCTGAAAGAGCGAACACGACAAATATCCCGATGATGGCGAGTATCTTTGCAATCCGCCCAAAGAACTGGATAGGGGTCGTGAAATAATCAGAGAAGAAGCGTATCACGATCAGATCAAAAAAGACCCTCGACACCCTGGAGAGGTTATATTTTGCTACGCCATGCAACCTCGGCCTGTGATTAACCGGGATTTCGGCCACCTTTACCCCGAGCCATGCGGCGAACACCGGAATAAATCTGTGCATCTCTCCATATAAATTGATATTTTTTATTATTCCCCTTTTATAGGCCTTAAGAGTGCATCCGAAGTCGTTGAGTTGAATCCCCGTACCCGAAATTAGCCAGTTGATGATCCTGTTAGCCAGGAGAGAAGGGATCTTTCGTGTAAAAAATTTGTCCTTGCGTTCCCTGCGCCAGCCACTCACCAGGTCATAACCCTCGGACATCTTTTCGAGGAGCCTGGGGATGTCTTTGGGGTCATTTTGGAGGTCCCCATCGAGGGTTATTATCACACTACCTTTGGCGTATTTGAACCCGGCGCTCATGGCAGCGGTCTGGCCATAGTTTCGCCTGAACTGGATAACCCTGACATTTTCGTCATTGGCGGCGATTTCTTCCAACAACTCTCCGCTGCCGTCGATGCTTCCATCGTTGATGAAGATTATCTCATGAGGCTCCCTGAGTTGGTTCAGCACTTCGATAAGCTCATCATATAATATAAGGAGATTCTCTCTTTCATCCCTGACAGGTATGACTATTGAGAGACCGATCTTGTCCAACTCTTTTTTTTCACCAAAGTCCTTTATTATCTTCAGGGGAGTTATCTGGTAAGACCGATCTGAAAAGGATAATTCGGTTTCAATATTAAGGATGTCTTCCTGCAGGTTGTTTACCGCGTTGTCAAGGTGTCTTTTTAATTCCATGACCTCCGGATTCTGGTAATGTTCCTGACTGAGCTTGTCAACGATCTTAAGGGCTTTTAAGAGTTCGTTTGTCGCGATGTGGACATAGGCGAGATTTATGAAGGACAATATATAATCATTGTTTGCATCAATAGCTTTCTTAAGAAACTGGGCGGCTTTTTTATAATTTTTTTGAAGATGGTAGAGGACCCCTATGTCATTTAGGAGTTCATAATTCTGGGGTTGGATCTCCGCGACCCTTTCAAAAATATTTATTGCCTCCTCAAACCTCTGGGTTTTCTGGAGGAGGAGGCCGTAGTTGTAAAGATACTCCGGATTTTGTGGTTCAATTGCAATAGTCTTTTTTAGGAGCTCTTCGCTCTTGGGGATATTATTGAGTGCCTCATAGGCATTGGCCAGGATAAAGATCAATCTGGTATCATCACCATTCGCCCTGTAGGCCTTCTCGAGATGCATTATGGCCGTTCCGAGGTTATTGTTCCTGAGATAGTGGATACCCATCTCTATATTAGCGCCATAAAGATCGGGATTTTTTTTCAATCTGCGTCTTATCTGTTTGACTTTATTGTTGCCTGAAACCATGTGATTATCCCTGAGCCGCGTAAGCCATATCATGCATTAGATCTCGCTCTTCAGTAGGCGTTACAGTTCCGTTACTCTTCAAATATTCCCTCCCGCACACCTTGCATCGGGAGAAATCCCCTTGAAAATCGAGCCGGGTCCCGCATTCACACATCCATCCGGAGACCCTGGCCGGGCTGCCCAGCATAAGGGCATAGGCTGGCGCATCTTTGGTCACCACCGCCCCTGCCCCGATAAAGGCGTGTTCACCGATAGTATGGCCGCAAACAATGGTCGCGTTGGCGCCGATTGTGGCCCCCTTTTTTACTAGTGTAGTCCTGAACTCATTCTTTCTTGAAATATGGCTCCTGGGATTGAGCACATTGGTGAAAACCATGGAGGGACCGCAAAAGACATCGTCTTCGAGGATGACGCCCTCATATACTGAGACATTGTTCTGTATCTTCACGTTGTTGCCGATCTTGACATTGGGGGCTATGACTACATTCTGGCCGATATTGCACCCCTCACCAATCTCGGCCTTTGACATGATGTGGCTGAAATGCCAGATCTTGGTCCCTTTCCCTATCAGGCATGGCCTGTCGATCACGGCGGTTTCATGGGCAAAATGGGATTCGGGATACCCGTTTTCACAAAGACTTATTATCTCTCCCTGATTCTCCAAGGACCTCTGGCAGGCATTCAGCACCTTGAGTACCCTGATTCCCTCAACACCATCCGTCTTCGGCTCTGTCCCTTTTTCAAAACTTTCGAGGAAGTGGATGCATTCCTCCTTCAATGGCTCTTTCGTCTCAATGGGGATGATCTCGGCGTCATTCCTGCGGGGAACAGGTTGCCGGTTAACCCATTCAACTCCCTTATCATGGATTTTCAATTTTCCTTCACTCAGGGTGTCATCAAAGACCGCCATCTTCTTATCACCCACAACCACAAGCCTCTGCTCCTTGTTGGGATGGAGCCAGCTCACGAAGACATGCCCTCTAACCCCGCTCTTGAAGGAGAGGGTGCTCATGGTTACATCGGCTATATCCTGGTTGAGGTAGTTGCCCCCCTGTGCCGCGACCCGCGAAGGCATCTCGTCCAGGAGGTAAAGGATGACCGATATGTCATGGGGCGCGAAGCTTAAGAGGATATTCTCTTCCTTCCTGAATTTGCCCAGATTCAGGCGGTTGGAATATATATAGTTGATCTTGCCCAGCTCCCCCGCGCCTATGATCTCCTTTAGTCTTATTATTGCCGGGTGATAAAGGAGAATGTGACCTACCATAAGCCTCAGGTTCCTGCGTCTCGAGAGGAGGTGAAGGGTTTTAGCTTCCTCTACCTGGAGGGCAAGGGGCTTTTCCACAAAGATGTGTTTCCCCGCCAACAGGGCCTTTTGGGCTATTTCAAAGTGGGTCTCAGCGGGAGTGGCGATCGCAAGGGCCTCTATGGAAGGATCCTTTAAGACCGTGTCAAGAGATCCTTCACAGGATATCTCGGGATACAGATCCTTAAAAGACCGAAGGGTATCGCTATTATTATCATTGATCGTATGGAGCACCCCGAGTTCATTAAAATCGCGGACCAGGTTTTTACCCCAGTATCCCGCGCCGACAACCGCTACATTTTTCATTTTTTAAGTCCTTCTAAGATCAAAATAACTTTTTGTTTTGAAAGAATTGGTTGATTTCAATTCTAACGATTTCTGCAATACGCCTTGAGAGCGTCTCTAGATCTGCCGAACCGGAAATATTTTCCCCATGGTCATCATGATTGCAAAAAATTTCCCTGATCTCCGCCAGGCTGGTTCCGTTTTTTCTCAAGACTTTCACGCTCTCCAAGAGAGATATGTGTTCATCGCTGTAACGCCTTTGACCGCCCTCTGTCCTGTAAGGGACAATGATTCCTTGCAGTTCCTTTTCCCAAAAGCGCAGGGTCGGTTTTGGAACCTTTAACTTTTCACTGATCTGCTGGACGGTAAATGTGCGATTGGGCTGATATGGGGATTGCATCACAGGCAGAAAGGAAGGGGGCAGGCTCCGCCCCCTTGGATTACGACCATTTAAATGTTTCTAAAAATTTTCATTACAAAGCCTTTAGGCATTCCATTATCTCGATCTGCGCTATTACAGACCAAAACAATCTGTAAGATATCCAGGACTTATGCCTGAAACTCCTTTGGAAGGTATTTCCTTGAGCTTTAACTTCGACTTGAATTCTGCAAGAAAAATGCCATTGGAAAATATATATAGAAAATGTAATTATATTAATATGTTGGCCTGGATAAGTGATTGGAAGGGCCTTTATAAAGTCAATGAGATGACGCTTGAAGTTGAAAATTTTGCCGATCTGTTGGCCTATGTGGAAAATTTGGCACTATTGCTGCATTTCTCTGGAGCCTGCCTTGGAAGGCAGGATCCCATCATTTGATTATTCCAACATTCCCTCCCCTCCGGGCTGGAAGCGGAGCCAGAGGCCAATTGAAAGCAAAGCCAATTTATTTAGGCATATTTTTTGCTTAAAATGATAGGGATAAGATTTTTCCAAGGCCTGACAATGCCTTTTACGTCATAGGTTGATCCAAATTAAGAAGTTGACTGGGCATGGGTATTCCCATGAATAGTATGATAAGGCATTTAATCTTATAAAGTCTCAACAACCCTTGCATTACGATCCGTTGGATCCTCCTGGCATTTGATGAGGTGGGAATGGAGAGCGTTTGGGTACATTAAGAAATGCTGCGATTTGATCATAAATTTTCGAGATTCATGACAGCGGCCCTGGTTTTGTCCGTGGGCGTTTCTCTGGCCCTGATAGTCCTTATATTGTATGGGATTCTCAGCAGGAGCATGACCAAGGAATTTTATCACAGACTGCAGGCCCAGCAGGCGGAATCGGGCATGATCCTACAGGATCGGCTTAACTTTTTGGAGACCAAGCTCCAGGAGATAAGCCTTAACAGCGATGTAAGGGACGGTCTCATGCTGGGGAACCATGTCCAGTTGATGGAAATCATGGAAAATTATTACCCCCCTTCCGATGGTTCCCTATTTATGGTCAGTGGGAAGGATGTCCTATCCCTGATACCCGGACTGCCTGAGCAATACAGGAGTCTGGAGCCCTATTTGAAAAAATTCGACATAGAGGATAGGCCCCAGCGTTTCAGATTCAAGGATTTTGGAAACGGAGATTTTCTTACTTTTTTTACAATCCCCATAAAAACTAATGAAGATCGCCTGGGGGCCGCTTGTCTCCTATATGATATTTCTAGGGATGCAAGGCTTTGGGGTCGTATGAAAAGTCGTCCCATTACAAGGCTTTTGGTCCAGGGGAACGGTTACCTATTTGACCTGCAAAAGGGGGAGAGGTTGAAGGGCCTTCACGACAAGGAACCGGAACCTGGGGGAATGGATCTTCCGCCAGAGGAGAGCCTTATACCTTTAAAGGGATTTCCGGGGCTTTTTTTTGCCTCCTCTTCAGCCCCCCTTCGTGCAGAGAAAAAGAACCTTATAATTATTATGGTTGTTCTCTGCGCCGCGGTTTTTCTATTGACGATCCTGACCTCGCTTTTTATTTCCCACAGGGTGAGTGAACCCCTCGAGTGTATGGCGAATCAGGCAATTGATATTGCAAAAGAGCCTTCGAACCAATTTCTTCAGGAGGATAAAATCGGATACATAGAGTTTAAAAAACTGGCAAGGGCCTTTAACCAGGTCCTGTCGAGTCTCCTGAAGGCACAGGAAGAGCTGAAAATCAGAGCCAAAAATGAACTTGACGCGAGCGAGGAACGCTATAGGCGCACTATTGAGGCTGCCCCGGATTGTATCACTATCTCAAGGATATCTGACGGACGTTTTCTCCTTATTAATGAGGCCTTTGAAAAGATCTGCGGTTATTCTGTGGAGGAAACCCTTGGCAAGACCTCTCATGAATTGGGAATATTTGTGAATCGGGAAGACAGGAATCGGATAGTAGTGACCCTGGAAGAAAAAGGAGAGATAAACAAACACGAAATCCGTTTTCGGCGAAAGTGCGGAGCCGTGTTCGACTCCCTTTTTTCAGCCAGAAGGATCCGATTTGAAGGAGAGGACTGTCTGCTCGCCGTGGTAACGGATTACACAGAGCTGAAAGAGGCGGAGGAAGAGAAAAAGAGACTGGAGGCCCAGCTCCAGCGGGCATTGAAGATGGAGGCCATAGGGACCCTCGCGGGTGGAGTGGCACACGACCTCAACAATATCCTGTCCGGTCTCGTGAGCTACCCGGAGTTGTTGTTAATGGAAATCCCCGATGAGAGCCCTTTAAGGAAACCGATGATAACCATAAAGGAGTCCGGTGAAAAGGCTGCGGCAATTGTGCAGGACCTATTAACACTGGCAAGGAGGGGGGTAGCGGTCACGGAGGTGCTGAATATAAACAGTATTATCCTAGAGTACCTGAACAGCCTGGAACATGAGAGGTTGAAATCATACCATCCCGGTGTCCAGGTTAATAGCGATCTTGAAAAGGATCTCTTGAATATCCTTGGCTCGCCGGTTCACCTATTCAAGACCGTAATGAACTTGGTTTCCAACGCAGCGGAGGCAATGCCCAAGGGAGGAATTATCCGGATATCCACAACGAATACTTATGTAGATACGCCTGTCAAAGGATATGATCATATAAAGGAAGGTGATTATGTTGTCCTCACAATCTCGGATGAGGGCAAAGGAATCCCTCCGGAGGAAAGGGAAAGGATATTTGAGCCCTTTTATACAAACAAGGTGATGGGAAAGAGCGGGACAGGTTTGGGCATGGCCGTTGTATGGGGCACGGTCAGAGATCACAATGGATATATTGACATGAAGAGCGTCGAAGGAAAGGGTACTACATTTCAACTCTATTTCCCCATAACCAGAAAAGAATCTGAATTGGTTGGAGAAAAGCCCAAAATATCACTTGATAGCTATCAGGGCAGGGGAGAATCTATCCTTGTCGTGGATGACGTTAAGGAGCAGAGGAGAATATCATCGGGCATGTTGAAAAAATTGAATTATTCCGTAGCGTCGGTATCGAGCGGTGAAGAGGCCTTAGAATATCTTAAGAAGAACAGGGCGGATCTCTTAATGCTGGATATGGTCATGGACCAGGGTATGGATGGCCTTGAGACATACAGAAAAGTCCTCGAATTGTACCCGGGGCAGAAGGCGATCATTGTAAGCGGCTTCTCAGAGACATATCGCGTCAAGGAAGCCCAAAGACTGGGGGCCGGCGCCTATGTGAGAAAGCCCTATCTTATAGAGAAGATTGGATCGGCCATCAGGCATGAGCTGGATAGACGATTGGTTTAGATTGTCAGGCGGTTAAAACCTCTCTTACTTTCTCCGAAAGATCTTTCATCTTAAAGGGTTTTTGTATGAAGCCGTTGCAGCCCCTTTCCAGTATTTCCTTTGCTTCCCCGTCAAGGCCGTATCCGCTTGATAAAAGTACCTTTACGTTAGGGTTGATCTTTTTCATCCTATTATAGGTCTCTCCCCCTCCCATATCCGGCATAACCATATCAAGAAGTACGAGGTCTATCTTATCCTTTTTTCCCATGAATTGTTCCAGGGCATCCCTCCCGTTTTTTGCCAGCAGGACATTATATCCCATATTTTCCAGCATATGTTGCCCGGCTTCGATGACCAGTTCCTCATCGTCAACAAGGAGGATCGTCTCTTTTCCCGTCAAGATCTCATCTGACCTCTCTTTCTCTTTTTTAATGACCTCCTTGGTGGCTGGCAGATGGATGATGAATCTTGTTCCTTCTCCTCTTTCGGATTCGACTTCAATATATCCCCCATGGCTCTTTATAATACCGTAAACGGACGCAAGTCCAAGCCCCGTGCCTTGAGCGAATCCCTTTGTCGTGAAGAAAGGATCAAAGACGCGTTCGATTATCTCCTTATCGATTCCCGTGCCCGTGTCGCTTATGGTTATCTGCACATATTTCCCGGGCGCCGGCGTGTATGGCCTGCCCTTCATAACCCTGTGAGAAGCGTTAGCCGTTTTCAGAAAAAGTTCCCCACCTCCCGGCATTGCCTCTGCCGCGTTCACATACAGGTTCAGCAGGGCCTGTTCAATCTGTCCCTGATCCGCGTTCACCAAATAAATGCTGTCATCGAGATCGTAATGTATGGAGATCTCTTTTCTGGCCGCACCAAAGGTGCTGGCGGTCTCTTTGACAAGACGATTGAGGCTGACGGGCCTGGTCTCATATTTACCCTCCCTCGCGTACCCGAGAAGCTGACCCGTGAGTTTGGCCCCGCTGTCAATCAGTTTCTGGATATTATTCAATCTCGCAAAGTCAGGATCATCGGGCCCTTTATCAATGGACATCAGTGATATATTTCCCTGAATACCCATAAGGAGGTTGTTGAAGTTATGGGCTATCCCTCCCGCAAGGGTGCCGATAGCCTGCATCTTTTGAGCATAAGCAAGCTGAGTCTCAAGCTTCTTTCGATCCTCCTCCGCCCTCTTTCTGGCGGCAATATTACGCACCAGGGCTAGTATAAGCTGGCGTTCGTCGGATTCAAAGATCAGGAGCCGTATCTCGGCTGGAATTGTCGTTCCGTCCTTCCTTTTTTGCAGCCCTTCAAAGGTGATGGGTACACCGGGATCCATCTCTTTAAAACTTTTGAGGTGTTTATCCAGGATAAACTCCTCATCAATATCCTGTATATACAATCCAATGAGTTCTTCCCTTGTGTATCCCAGGCTTTCACAGGCGCTGTGGTTTGCGTCCAGTATCTTCCCATCCATATCGTGCAGGAAGAGGGAATCAGGGATGTATTCCACAAGCCGCCTGAACCGCTCTTCACTCTTACTAAGGGCGTTCTGGGTCCTCTTTAGGTTGGTAATATTCGCGCCAATGTTTTGTATCAGGGTTTTCCCCCCGACCTGAACGACCACCGAGCTAACAAGGAGGTCAATTATACCGCCGTCTTTGGTCCTGTGTCTTGTCTCAAAGATGACCGACCCCTGCTCCAGCATTTTCTTTATTCTCTCCTGTCTCTCCGCCGGGCTGTTAACGATCTCTAAGTCAGCGAAAGTAAGATCTTTGAATTCGTCATAACTGTATCCGTGTATCTCGTGGGTAATATTATTGAAGGCAACCAGTTTTTCGGTCTTGGCATCCGCAAGGGAGATAGGGAAGGCAGCATGATCAAAGAGCATGTGATATCTCTCTTCACTCTCGTTTAAATCTACTATAGATTCGGAATACCTCTCCAGATACTCCGACTTGGCGATAATGTCCTTCAACTTCCTTTTAGACCTGATAATATGGGTGCCTATCAGGGTCCCAGCAGTTCCAAGCAGTAATAACAGGAGAAGACCGATGCCTCTGTTATTCAACAGGACCAGGAAAAAGGCGGTGGCCAGGACCAACAAGACAATGCTGGCTGGCAACCATATCCATGGATTTCTCATCGCCTTCAGCATATAATTATCCCTATCCGTCATGTTTTAATGAATCTCCGAAGAAACAGTTTATTAATACCACAACCAACATGCCAAATGCGAACACTGAGTAATTTTTTAATAGAATGATAACTATTTACTAAAAGACGCCACTTAAACATAACTTTTCTGCAGGAAACGTGCCATAAGCACATAATAAACAATAATTTTAATCCCATATCCCCCTATTTGCCCTATGACCCTTTAATGCATCCCGCTTTTCCGGGAAAGGCAAGGACATAGCGGTCACATGCCGGGGCTATTCGGATTACTGAAAGGCATCATCGGGGAATAGCTGGGAGAGATAACCGAACATGATTATCTGATAGACATGACCAGCGATTACAGACCACGACTCGATTCCGCCCTGAGCAGGCCCGGATTTTTTAGGGCGTTTCGAATTGTCTCCAGGAGTATCGATTTATCAGCAGGGAGCGTTCCCTTAAGAGGCAGATAATTCGACGCGTGATTTGTCCGGAACACGACAGGTCCCGGGGAATCGATATTCAAGATCATTAGCTCAAGCTCCTTCAGAATAGCCGGGGGGTCGGTAACAGGTTCATACTCTCCGCGTTTTATCATCTCATCCAGGGGTGTACCGGGGACTATCATGAGTGTAAGCGCGGCGAAATAGTCCGGATTCATCCTGGTAGCCGCCTTCCCGGTGTTGACGGCGTGCCGCTCGGAAAGGGTTTTTCCGCCGAGTCCCAGAATGACTGTGACCGATGTCGTTATGCCAGCGGTTTTGGCTTTAACCACCGCGTTGATCTGATCATTAACGCTGACGCCCTTGTTGACCAGATCAAGCACAGCCTGATCGCCGCTTTCCAGCCCTATAAAGACAAGTTTCAGGCCCGCTTGCCTTATATCTCTAAGCTCTTCATCGCCTTTACGCAGTATGTCATCGGCACAGGCATAACAGGAGACCTGTTTGAGATTTGGAAATGTCTCGTAACACTTCTTTAATATTTTTAGGAGTACAGGGGTCTTTATTATAAGGGCGTTTGAATCCAACAGGAAGATCTTTTCCACGCCGGTTCCGTATTGATGTTTAGCAATTTCGATGTCCTGGATGATTTCACTCACGGGACGGATTCTGAAACGCTTCGCAGGAACCTTCTTATCAAAAAGGTAGGAACTGCAGAAATAGCATCTGCCGGCCGCCGCTGATGAGCATCCGACCGTGGCCTGGATTAACAGGGAATAGGCCTCGCTTGGAGGACGATATACAGGTTCGGCGTAGAACATCTCCCTTGTCTCAGCGTTTCCGTTCATAATCGGTTCACCCTTCAACTTCCATATTATACACAGGAGCGGATTTAAAGTAATTAAATATAAGGGATTACCTATTGCCTGTCAACGGACCTAACCCCAAATCCGTTGGAAGATCCGAGTGCATCTGGTTTATATCGGATATTTTTTAAAAGACTTTAGCTTTTCTTTTAGGGTTTTATATCTCGCTGCTTTGTGAAAGGGTAAATTCTAATGTCCCCTTTTATAAATATCTTTGCGCTTATGGAAATCCTTAATTTATGGGTGTTTTTCCTTTACTTGAAGTTGAGTTTTATTTTATATTGCGTAACATTGATTTTATCTTATTCGTTTTAGTATAGATTAAAACCGAATAACGCAACCAGAGTAACTATGGTTAAGAGGAATAAATCATCAGGGATTGAAGCTTTTTCTATTGGCTTATTAGGTGAAAATATTAAACATCTATTCCAAAAAATTTAAGACCCAAGGCTGGTGTCACCATTTGGTGTTAAAAGAAGACCTTATAAAAAAGGAGGGGCATCGATGAGAGAGAAGAAGGTATTGATAATGTGGGGGGTT
>CAZGIZ010000035.1:0-34351 GCA_964526655.1 uncultured Desulfobacteraceae bacterium
AAAGGTTCTCCGGGTGCATATCCCGCGCAGTCCACGCTCCAGGCCCAGTCAAAGGCATCATTGTCAAAGGGGATCCTGTTCATGTCACCTTGCTGGAAAGTCACGTTTGTCCATTGACCGGATTTCCCTGTCCTTTGCTTTGCGTGATGCAGAAGATCTCGTGACAAATCCAGGCCCGTTACATGACCTTCACGACCCACTGTTTCCGCCAGCATCAGCGTATGACTGCCGATCCCGCACCCAATATCCAGCACCCTGCTTCCCATAGGGATTTTAAGTGTCTGGATCACCGACCACATTAGTCGTTCCCTTAAGAAGTCGGAAAGGAGCAGTTTATATGCGTAAGAACCGGTTTCAGGCCTTTCTTTTTCAATATTATCCATCTATCTCTCGATATTTCAATTATTAAAGATATCTTTTTATCTTAAAGGAACAATATTTGTGTCAAAAATATATTGAAAATCTTGGACTATTTTTATGTTTTCAAATTGAAAAATGATGTCTTGACATCATTTCAAATGATTCTATGATTTTATTATGAGAACGACAATCAATTTAGATAATGATGTATTGGAAAGGGCCAGAGCCATTTCGTCCGAGCTTCGGACCCCGTTTAAAACTGTCATAAACGAAGCACTTCGGGCTGGGTTGGATCATGTGCAGCGACCTGCCAAATGTGTGACTTACAAGACGAAACCTCATGCAATGGGCCTGAAAGCCGGCAGAAACATAGATAACATACAGGAATCATTAGATCAACTTAGCCTCTACTGATTCTGATTTCTCTCGTTTTCCGAAGCTGAAGTGGATCAATCCTATTTCAAAGGAAGAATGAGAAAAGAAATACGCATTTGATATTTTTGTATATTTTATTGTCAAGATTATTGACAGAGATGAGAAAACCCCAAAAGCAAGTGTTCAAAAATTGGCCATAAGGACATAGGCGCCCCGGGGTCTAAAGCAACTACTTGAATATCGAAGTAATAGTTACGAAAGTCGACATATTTTAGGGCTTAAAATAATATTTTTGCCAGGCAAATGGGGTGAAAAATGTGTCACGTGACACAATTGCAAAGATCCGGATAAACTGGATATCTTCGAATTCGGCTCCCGCCAGCGCCGATTTTGATAGGATACGGATGGTGTCCGGCCATGAGAAATAACTGAAATAAAAAGAAAATGACTGATCTTGCACCTCCCACATGCCGTTCCAGCAAAAAGCATGGTTGATAAAAGAGGCATGGCATCCTAATAAGGATTTGAATCTTGTAATCGCCGGATGATGCCTGTATAGTAATCGAAATTGCCTCTATCCCCCAATAACCGATCCGCTTTTGAAAACAGGTTGAAAATCAAATGAACAAGAGAGGGACCGCTGTAAAATGCCTTTTCGTCAAATCGATAAAATCCTCAAGGACATGACGTTCGCAGAATTTTTTGCCGGCATCGGGCTCATGCGAGTGGGTCTGGAACAGAAAGGATGGAAAGCAGTTTTTGCCAATGATATCGATCCTGATAAATACAAAATGTACTCGGCAAATTTCGGTGAATCAGGTTCGCATTTCCTTCTTGACGACATCCACAAACTAGAGGCAAGCCAAGTTCCAACCGTTACTATGGCCACCGCCTCGTTCCCCTGCAACGATCTGTCACTTGCGGGCATGAGAAAAGGATTGGGGGGAAAGCAATCTTCGGCTTACTGGGGGTTTATTCGAATTCTCGATGAAATGGGAAAAAACCGTCCCCCAATAGTGTTGATAGAAAATGTCGCTGGTTTTCTGACCTCACACGGCGGTCGGGATTTTCAGGCTGCGTTATTGGCTCTGAACAGGCTGGGTTATTCGGTGGACGCTATTATTATTGATGCATCCAGGTTTGTGCCTCAGAGCCGCGTCCGCCTTTTTGTGGTTGGTGCCTTTAGCGATAACCATGCGAATTGGGAGATTCATGACACCCTCAGATTTTACGAAAGCGATGTTCGGCCAAAGGCCTTGGCCGACTTCATATTCACCCATCCGGAGATAGTCTGGAATGTCAGGCAGCTTTCTTCGTTGCCCAAAAGCGGCATGACTTTGGAGGACATAATCGAGGAGCTTCCGGACGATTCGGATTTCTGGTGGGATGCTAAACGTCGAAATTACCTCGTCAACCAAATGAGTGAAAAACATGCCGGACAGCTTCGTCAAATGCTGGACGCCAGGAAATGGTCATATGGCACCGTGTTTCGACGCATAAGAAAAGGGCGATCGATGGCGGAGCTCAGGACTGATGGTTTGGCCGGCTGTTTGAGAACACCGCGAGGCGGAAGCGGAAGGCAGATACTGGTGAAAGCCGGGTATGGCGAAGTAAAAGCCCGGCTGCTCACGCCGCGTGAATGCGCGAGACTAATGGGGGTTGATGATTTCGTAGTCAATGTGCCTCTCAATAAAGCATTGTTCGGTTTTGGGGATGCGGTTTGCGTTCCGGTTATCTCCTGGATCGCAGAGAATTACCTTAATCCTCTCATAGAGGAAATGAGGTCTCCGCGAGAAATGCCTCATTCACTATATAAAACTGAGAAAAACAATAACTCTATGCAGCGGCAGGCAGCAGAAGAGGAAATTGAGGGGCCGGCAGGATATGCAAAAGCTCGATGAATACCTGGAGCAGTTTGAAAGCAGCCATAGGGTTAATTCTAAAGGCGCTTTGTCTGTGGTCCTGGTGATAACGAGATCTGCAAGCAGGCAAAAACCGCCTTACAAACCTGAAAATTATCTCACTCCTAAAGGGGGGCAGGTGTCAGGACTAAGCGGAACAGCCGTGCAGGCCGTTCTCGCAGATCATAATATAAGCCGCATCCTCTCGGAAGAGGGAGGCAGAACCAGCCGTGGCAGCATAAGCCTGATGCGTGATTATCTGGAACTGTTCAATGCGCTCCATAAAAAAGGCCTCCTCGATTTTTCGGCAATTGAACGTTGGTGGGTTGATCGTGTGAAGGCATTTTTTGCCTCCATGCCTTTTGGACTCAAGGCTGATCCTTCCAAATCTTTGCGAAGCATCATTACCGATTTAATGGAGGCTGCCTTTTCAAGACAGCGTGAATGCCAAGGAACAATGATTGCGGGCGCTGTAATGCAACATCTGGTAGGGGCCAAATTGGAACTCGTTCTTCCAGAGGTCAAGATTGAACACAAGGGTTTCTCAGTGGCAGATGCTCCGGGAGGAAGGAAAGGAGATTTTCTCGTGGGCGATACATCCATCCATGTCACTACGGCGCCTTCCGAAGCCTTAATCCGCAAATGCCGCGATAACCTAAACGATAATTTAAGGCCTGTTGTTATCACCACCCAGGACGGCGAAGGAGGGGCCTGGGCTTTGGCAAGAAATGCAGATATTGACGATCGCGTTGATATATTGGAAATAGAACAGTTCATTGCTACCAATATTTACGAATTGAGCGGTTTCGAAAACGCAAAGCGTCCGATAAAAATCCATGATTTGGTGCAAGTATATAATCGCATTATCGATCAAACAGAGACGGACCCGAGCATAAAAATCGCTGTAGGTTGAGGAAAACAATTGGATACTTTTTCCACCGAAAAGCGCAGCAACATTATGCGTTTGGTTCGTTCAAAGAATACGAATCCCGAAATGACGGCGCGCTCTCTGCTTCATAGGCTCGGCTTCCGTTTCCGGCTGCACCGAAAAGACCTGCCTGGCAATCCTGACATTGTTCTACCCAGATATTCCACAGTGGTGTTCGTTCATGGGTGCTTTTGGCACCGTCATAAAGGATGCCCGCGGGCTTCAACTCCTGCTACGCACCAGGATTACTGGATTCCTAAATTTAAAAGGACAGTGGAACGAGACCGCAGAAACCAGAAAGAACTTAAACAATGCGGTTGGAAAGTCATTGTCGTGTGGGAGTGTGAACTCCGGAACTTAGATCGGTTGGCAACGCGATTGAAAAGCGCCATCACTGCTTCCGAAGCTCCTTATGTTCAAAATTTGCCGATTGCCAAAATGGCCGCCGAGGAGCAAGAACAATACCTTGAAGTCAAAGAGAGGGAAGTCCTTTCGAATGGCTCGATGATGGGGCCGGACCACGAGAACTAACCCAATGGCGCATTTATGGATCGATATATTACAAGAAATTTACGCGACAGGTTTTCATTTACCGAGAATGGCAATATTGCCAAATTGGAAACAGAAAAATAAAATCGAGAACATCCTTTCTTACATGTAGGCAAAATGGACCAACTTAATGCCAATGAAAAGAAAGCGGCTGTTAGACGCGCCATCATGCGCATCAACCCGGAGTATTTCTCCTGGTCCATGGAAGATCAGGAACGATACCGGGTTACGATGTCAGATGCAGACAGGTTTCACATTGACCAAGTGCTGCTCAAGGCCCTTTTCAATATCGAGGCGAAGACAAAAGAGGAAATAGAGTCAGTGTTTAATGCCTTTAATGATGGCCAATACCTCTTGTTCAACAGCACTATCCTGCCATTAACAGGTATTGGCGATGACCTCTTTTTCCTAAATGAGTATCTTGTCGATAAAACTCTTCTCGATTTTAACACAATCTATGACTACGACTATGACGATTATCTTTTTCAAGAGGAGGCCCGAAAGAAAGAAACCAAGGATCATATAGGTCAGCCCTATTGCGGCACGCTTTACTATCGCTGGGCGCGGTTGAATATCGATGGGGTTTTTCATTACGCGACTCTGTCCTGTTTGGCCGGATACTTGCTTGGCAAAATAGATGATGCAGGATCTGAAATGATCGATAAACTCATACCCCATGAATACGTTAACGGCCCCAACCACGGCAAACGCGAGGGTAGAGGATTTCTTTATGACAAGCGCATTGATGCGGCAGGTCTGGAGGCCCAACTGGAGGAACTAAGGGATCGATTTTACAGCTACACCAGTGAACGGTACCGGGCGCTGGCAGATATTTTTGATCGGAAAGCTCAGAGGCGGGTTTACATGTTGGATAGAAGCAATGCTCATGAACCCCAAATGGATTTTATCTTTTCCGATAAGGAAGCGCTTCAGGCTGTGCGTTTTAGGCATTTTATGGAGGATTGCCGCAGTATACAAGGGGAAAACAGGGATGTGGATATTTTTATCGAGGAGGAATGTAAGGCGGTGACGGGCTTCCTGGAAAGGATGCATCAGGATATTCTTCGAAATTTTGATCCCCGAGTCAAAAAATTCCACAGGAAAAGAAAGATCGTTATGGCGGAGGGGGCGCTAAAGGATTTGTTTTGATCCTACGGAATGCAAAGGAATCTGGAATTTTTGTTCGCACAAAAACTCCAAAATTAAGTGTGTATGTTTAATACATTATATACACATTGGGTTGCTGTCAAGGCGAAATATTAGCCTCTTTTGCCGTAGGGAGGATGTCCGGAAAATAGGTATTTTCACGAGACATAAATGACCTCCAACGCGTTCTCAGAGCAATGACTTGACAATGACGTACGCATGAGATTATTTTGTACGTCATGAATACAAAACTCACATTACGAATGGACGAAGACATTGTGCGTAAGGCCAAAATTGAGGCAAAACGCAGGGGCAAATCAGTATCTCGAATGGTAGCGGAGTTCATCGAGTCTATTGGTTTGCAGCAGAATTCGGAAAGGGATTTGCCCCCTATTACCGCGTCACTTGTCGGTATTTTGAAGGATAAAGAAATCTCGGAAGAGGATTACAAGACCCGCCTCCGGGAGAAGTAACTTTGAGAGTGATCGTTGATACTACCGTGGTGCTTGATGTTCTGCTTGGGCATGAACCTTTCGTAAAACCGGCCGTCGATATTTTCTGCCTCGTCGAAGAATCCATCATTGATGCCTTCATCTGCGCAACGACTGTCACAACTATAGACTACCTGCTTGTAAAGTCCCTTCCGAAGCCGGAAGCTCGAAGTGCCCTGCGCAGACTCATCAGCCTGTTCGAAATTGCCACCGTGAACAGACCGGTGATCGAAAGGGCGCTTGTGAGCAAAATCCGGGATTTTGAGGATGCAGTGCTGTATGAGGCCGGTCAAATGTCAGGAGTTGATTTTATTCTCACCCGAAACACTAAAGATTTTACTGGATCTGCCCTGAAAGTCTGCGATCCAAACGAATTTTTAGCACTATTGGATAGATAAGGAACCGCGAACGAATCGTTAAATAGCGATTTCAACCAGGATCGAAATCTCAAAATTCTTAAAAGCATACCTTTTCTCAACATCTCGAAAATCAATTGCTATTTTAAGATCTTGAAGTTGGAAGTAGGTATAGCAATACTATTAAGGGGTAGGTATATTCAGGGAGAAATGATCCACCATAGGATCGAAATCGCGGTCATCATGAAGTAAGGTCAATCCTTCCATGATACAATAAGTCGCTATTACTATATCAATTGTTTTCCGCATAGTAACGCCAGCTTTTCTAAGAACTCGGTAGTTTTGGGCACTTTGAATGGCGACGTTGTATCCACCGATTTGGCGAAATGGAAGAGCACTAAGGAACTCCTTTGCTGTTTCATAATCCTTATCGGATCTAAAACCCTGAAGGACTTCTGTAAGAATTAAATCCCCGATGATTATTGGTACATTCGAAAGATAACTGTCAAGCAAGTTTGTTTGCCACGTTGTAATACCGTTGAAATAATTTATCCATACGGATGAGTCGACCAGAATCACTGATCTAACCTCATTGCATCAAGGTCACCATCCCATTTAAGTTTCCCACGTAAGTTTTTGATTCGCTCTTGTTTTTTGATTTGAACCAATAGTTTAAGACCCGACTCAACAACAGCTTTTTTAGTCTTTAGTTGGCTAAGTGTCATGGCCTCTATCATTAATTTGTCATCGATGACAATATTTGTTCGCATAAAACCTCCAAATTTCAATGTGTATGTTAAATATATTATATACACATCGGGTTGGTGTCAAGGCTAAATATTACTCGAAAAATTGCTATAAAATAAAACCTTTTAATCATTTATCCAAAATGCCATCGTTGGCATTTTGGATAAATAGCGATTTCAACCAGGACCTAAATCTCAAAATTCTAAAAGCATCCCTTTTCTTAAAATCTCGAAATTCCATTGTCATTTTAGGATTTTTATGCCATATTCAGTCAAACTTAAACTACTTTTTCTGTTCTTCACATCTCCATTGTGTTTTTCTTGAGACCGAACGCTGAAATCCCGCTCCTGCTCATTCGAATTTGTTATAAAGTAGCAACATCGATATTTTTAATGGGTTTTTTCGGGAAAAACAATTTTCCTGTTAACTCCGAAAATTTAATGTTTTCAAGTTAGAGAAAATGAACCACCCCACTGCAAAGCAACGAGGTATCATCAAATGCATCTTAATACTGTAAGCGGCGGGGAATTAACCCCTTGTCCGCCTCTGGAGGATCAAAAAATTATCGATCTTAAATGAAATAAGGATAATGATTTTTTAAGATTAACCTGAAAAACCATATGCTATAACATCATATAGAAAATTCGCACTTGATGTATTGACAAAATGTAACTACAATACTATCATGAATTTCGAATGGGATGATTCAAAACGCAAATCAAATATTAAAAAGCATGGAATTGATTTCATTGACGCTCCAATGATATTTGCTGGATATACTCTTACGATTGAGGATGACCGCTATGATTATGGTGAAGAGCGTTTTGTAACATTTGGGATTCTGGATGGTAGGGTCGTTGCGGTTGTTCACACTGAAACCGAAGATTTAATAAGGATTATTTCAATACGAAAGGCGACAAAAAATGAAGAAAAAGAATACTTCTCACAAATCCCAGACTGACTGGGAACGTGTTGATAAACTACAAGATAATGACATAGATTTTTCTGATAACCCTGAGGTTACACCTGAAATGTTTGCAAAAGCTATTGTAAGAAAAGGGCTGAGACCTGTGGGACGAAAGACCCAGGTTACTTTGCGGATTGATGAAGATGTTTTAACCTGGTTTAAAGAACAGGGAACAGGGTATCAAACGCGGATTAACTCACTGCTTAAGGCTTACAAAGAAGCACATCAAAATAAATCAACAAGTCAGTGAAGCGGGACCTGGCTTTGTTAAAGGATATGGGAGAAATCAAGCTATTCCAGATGACCACGCAGGGTTTGCGGCTGAATTGGTCAAGAAAACAGGTTGTCGGGTCATTGCTCATCACAACGCCGTAGTTCCCCTGAAACAGGGGGAGTCAGAAGAGACGATGCAGCCTGTCAATCGTCGTGTGAAGTTTATCTTTTCGATCTTCCAGGTGTTTCACCGGCGGTTTAGATTCCCACCATTGATTCTTGGAGAAAATGACCTTGTCCTGACAGGTGATGATTTTGAGTTGCTGAAAAGTATAGGGATTGATGGCAAAATCCTATATACTCCAGGCCACTCTCGAGATTCCATTTCTGTTATCCTGTCCGATGGCCGTGCCTTTGTTGGGGATGTGGCAATGAATTTCTTGCGCCTGGCCGGAATAGGACACCGTCCGATTTACGTGGAAGACATCAACACGGTTTATGGAAGTTGGCAAAGGCTTATAGAACAGGGTGCAAAGGTAATCTATCCTTCTCATGGGAAACCTTTTTCTGCCCTGGAACTTGCGGGGTGATGGCCGCCGAATCGGGTATCCGTGGTCTTGGTTGAATGGACCTTGGAATGAATTAAGCAGGGTAGGGCGGGAAGATAAACTATTCGTGCCGGAGTGCGATGATGGGGTCCACCTCCGCGGCCCTTGCCGCTGGGTAGAGGCCGAAGACAATGCCGATGCCCACGCTGATAAAAAGGGGCAGCATTATGCTCAGGGGCGTGATCACGGTGGGCATGCCCGCTATGAGGGTTATGAGCAAGGGTATGAAGACCCCGATCCCGAGTCCAACGATCCCGCCGATGGTGGAAAGCACCACCGTCTCGATCAGGAACTGGGTGATAATCTGCTTTCTCTTGGCGCCTATGGCCCGCCTGATCCCGATCTCCCTGGTCCGCTCGGTCACTGAGGCAAGCATGATGTTCATGATGCCTATCCCCCCTACGAGGAGGCTTATGCAGGCGATGGAGCCAAGCACGATGTTGAAGGTCCTCTTGGTGGCCTCTGCCTGCCTCAGCAAGGCCAGGGGCACGCTCATGGCATAGTCCTTTTTGCCGTGAAACCGCTTCAGCATGGCCTCGATTCCCTTGGCAGTGGGCTCCACATCTTCCATCCTGTTGACCTCGACGATCACCTGGTCGAGCTCCACCCTCTTAAGCTCATAGGAACCTGACGTACGCTTCATGCTCGTGTCGCCGTAATAGACCCTTGCCACCTCTATGGGGATATAGGCGTCCACCTCCTGGTCTGGCAGTTGAATATCCCCGGTCTTGTCCCCTTCGCTCTTTACGATCCCTATTACCTTGAAGCTGTTTCCCCCTATTCTGAGGTTCTGGCCTATGGTGTTCCTGGTCGCAAGGAGTCTCCTGGCCCCGTATTCGGTCAGGACCGCCACGGCGGACTGACCCGCCCCGTCAGTGGGTAGCAGGACCCGGCCCGCCATAATTGGCCTCTTGACGAGATCAAACCATTCCGGACTGGTCCCCACCACGCGGAGCTCAAGTGACCTCTCCCCGAGCCGGCCCTGCTCACGGATGAGCTTGACCGGGACCGCCTGTCTTATGGCCTTGAAGGTCTCGGATATCCTCTTAAAGTCCTTGTAGGTGATGCCGTACAGGCTCATGCGGACCCTGGTGGTCGAGGTTGTTTCCTCTTCAAGGGATTTTATCGAGGTGATGATGATATTGTTGCTTCCGACCTTCCGGATCTGCTCAAGGGCCTCCTTGCTGGCGCCTTCTCCAACCGACAGCATGGCCACCACGCTCCCCACCCCGAAGACCACCCCTAACATGGTCAGAAAGGACCTGAGCTTATGGAGCATAAGGTTTTCAATGCCCAGGAGGATGTCTCTCGTGATTCTTGTGTGTCTCATGACCTTCGTCGCCTATCCTGTCAATTACGCCGTCTTTCATATAGAGCCTGTTCCCCGCATACCCGGCGATGTGTGTCTCATGGGTGACCATGATAATTGTCTTGCCCTGTCGGTTGAGCTCAACTAAGAGTTTCAGTATCTGCTCCCCCGTGGCGCTGTCCAGATTCCCCGTGGGCTCGTCCGCGAGCAGGATCTGGGGGTCGTTGGCAAGGGCCCGTGCCACGGCCACGCGCTGCATCTGCCCGCCAGAGAGTTCTGTCGGGCGATGATCGAGCCTGCCCTCCAGGCCCACGCTCAGGGCAAGCTCCCTGGCCCGCTCCGCGCTTTCCCTGGCGTCCCACCCGAGGTAATAGAGGGGTAGCTCGATGTTCCTCTGCACGGTCAACTGGGGGATCAGGTTGAAGCTCTGGAAGATAAAACCCAGGTGCCTGAGCCGGAACTCGCTCAGGGAATCATCGTCAAGGTCGCTTACATCCTGGCCCTCGAGGAGATAGCGTCCCCCCGTCAACCGGTCCAGGCAACCCAGGATGTTCATCATGGTGCTCTTTCCTGAGCCGCTCGGTCCCATAATGGCCCAGAAGCTGCCCCGTTCAAAGGACACGCTCACAGCGTCAAGGGCCTTGACCTCCTGGGACCCCATGGGGTAGATCTTGCTTGCACCTTCCAGCATTATGATCCTGTCGTCCATGTGGGCTGGATTGTTCATTGACCGCCCCCAGGAGAGCCCCTCTCCGGCCCGCCTTCACGGGCAGGCATTTGTGAACCAGATGGGAATTGCCCGGTCCCGCGGCCGCTTCCTGGAGGACGCGCGGGTATTTCAACGGCGCTGATGTAGCCGTCGCTGTTTTTATCGAGCCGGTTGAAAACCTCTGCCGGGCCCAGGAATTCTTCCTTTGAAACGCGCTTATCCCCATCCTTGTCAAATCTTTCCATAAAGCCGTCCCCCTGAGAAGACCCTGTCCCCTGGGATGGGACAACTCCCCGCCCTTTATCACCCGTCCCCGGACCCTCGGGAGAAGGGGCTGAGAGTTTTTCCTGGGACGGGCCTGCGGCAGGAAATGGAGTAGTTTGAGGTATGGTTTCGGTTTCGGTCTCCGCCACAGATGCCTGGCCGAGGGGAGGGGAGAGTGAAACGACATCATCAGGCTCAAGGCCCTTTATGATCCTCACCATCCTGTTGTTATCGAGGCCTATTTCCACCTCCCTGGGCTCAAGACTCTTGCCCTTGACCAGATAGACGGTGGACCTGCCCTTGACCCGAAGCACGGCCTGGACCGGTATATACAGGGCATCCTTGTATTCCTCCACGATGATCTCCGCGGTGCAGCTCATGCCGCTCCTGAGGAGATCGTTATTCGGACTCTTATCCAGATAAATCAGGGTGTTATAGATCTTCAGATCCGGATTCAGAAAGGCGCTTTGTGGATCGGGAAGGGGGGCTATCGACACGACCCGGCCCGTGAATCTCTTTCCTGAAAGGGCGTCAACGGTTACTACCACGGGAAGGCCTTTTTTGACCTTATCCAGGCTCGCCTCGTACACGCCGATCTCTGCGTTGTAACCTGAGGTGGTGGGGAGGTGTATGAGCTCCTGCCTCTCCTGTACTACCGTGCCTTCGGCAAGGGGCTCCACCCTTGGACCGAAGCGATGTCCCTGATCCGCGCTTGTGGCATAGATCACCAGCCCGTCTGCAGGCGCATAGATCTTAGTCTTTTCGATCTGGGTCTCGATCTTTTTCAGCTTGTCCTCCTGCCTATCGTTTTCAGACTCCTTTGCCTTGAGGTTGGCCTCGGCCTGGACCACATCTGCCTTTGCCTTCCTGGTCGTCCTCTCGAGGGACATCCTGAACTGCTTGACATCACTCTCAAGCTGGGCCAGACTCCTCTTGTGGGTAAAGTTCCTCAGGAGGTCAAGGTCGTTCCTTGCAAGCTCCAGGTCCAGAGATGTTTTTTTTGCCGCGAGCTCATCGGCCTCAAGTTCCGTCTGTGAGATATATTTCTCGGCAAAGAGCTTCTTTGACCATTCAACCCTCTCCCTGGCCCGGGTTACCTCCTCCTCGGCCAGGGTGATCTTGGCCTCAGCCTCCTTCAACTGGTTGGGATACTCTCCCTCCTTATACTTTTCCAGGTCCTGTATGGCGAATTCATAGGAAAGCCTTGCCAGATCCATATCGCTCTGGGCCTGGTTCTTGATCACTTCGAGGTTCTCCCTGGCGCCTATGAAGGCGGCCTCGGCGTTCTGGACCTTTATCTCCTGGTCGATTTTCTGGTCAAGCAGATTGCTCGAGTCAAGCTCGATCAGGAGGTCCCCCTTCTTAACACGTGTGCCCTCGTCCACAAGGGAGATAATCGATGTCTTTCCTTCCACCTCGCTCTTCACTATTATCTTTTCCCGTGCCTGGATGGTCCCGGTCTCGGTGACGCTGATCCTCAAAGGACCCCGTTTGACCGTGAATGTGGGCGTGTCGCTCCCTGCACCTTCATCTCCTCTCAGGGATAAAAAGCCCCACAGGACCAGGCCCGCGAGGACCAGGATCACCGCGATAAGGGCAAGCGGCCTTCTCCTTATAAAATCATGTATCCAATTCCTGTTTTCCATTATCCTTTTCCCTTTTGCGGGTATTCCTCTAACAACCCGTTCCTGTCTATCTTCAAGAGACCGGTATCGCGTTGAAATTCCAGCTCCGCCACCCGGTATTCTACCTTTGCAGCGATCAGCAAGTTTCTCGCGTTGAGCAGGGCCTCCTGGGCATCCAAGAGGTCCCGGAGCTGGGCCCTGCCCGCCTCCAGGAACATGGCCACGCTCTTTACCCTTTTTTCGGCCAATGATACGGCCCTGGTCTGGATGATAAGGCTTTCCCGTGCCTTGGACATGTCCCTGAGCTTGTTCCGGATGGAAAGTTTGATGTCGTCCTCCAGGCCCTGGAGGCTGCGTACGGATCGCTCAAGGGATATCAGACCATCCCGGAGGGCAATGCGCTCCGCCGTCCGTTCAAAGGGCAGATCGAGGCTCAATAATCCTGTGTATATGCCCGTGCCCGAACGAAGCCTCGCGTCCTCCAGGCCGGCAGTGTCAAGACTGCGTGACTGTCCTAATTCCGCCGTACCCAGGAGGGTCAGCTCAGCTCCAAGGGCGTCCGCCTGGACAACCACCTTTCTCTGGGCGTCATAGACCTTTCCCTCTGAGACGCGGAGGTCAAGACGGTTTTCAAGGCCCAGCTCAATGGCGAGTCTCTCATCCATTCCCAGAAGCCCTGAATCCATGATATTCAGGCCTTCCAGCTCGGAGGCATTCAGATCGATATCCGCGTCAGGGGGCAGGCCCATCAGGTTCTTAAAGGAATCGAGGAGGTTCCTGTACAGGTTGGTCTCGTTGATCCATCGGTTCCTGGCGAAAAGTTCGTTCTGAACGGCCTGGTCCACCTCTATCTCCGTGAACCTCCCAGCGTCCGCGAGCATCCTGGAACGGCGGGCGGATTCCTTCAGGTTGTTGTAGTTTTCCAGTGCATTTTTTACCTGATCCATCTGCCTGAGCACCACCAGGTAGCTGCTGGCTAATTCCACCGCGAATGTCTTCTTGAATCTCTCGAATTCATAGATGGCATAGACCACATTTCGCTCGGCCTGGGTCAGGGGCTCCGTGACAATATACCTGCCAGATCCCCTCAGAAGGGGGATGGAGATGGAGGCGTCTGCCAGGATGCCGAAGGACGAGGTACGGCCCTGGGTCAGGAGGCTGACAAGGTCCGCCGCCAGGGCGGTGGTAAAACTGACGCCGCTTTTGAGCTGTTTGCTGACATCCAGAGAGGCGCTCTCTTCCGTCCCCCTGACAGGATCCCCGGATGAGCTGTCAACGCTGTAGGAGCTATTTGCCTGACCCTCAAAGATAAAGCTGAAGTCAACACGCGTAAGGTCAAGATTGAGCGCCGCCCTGAAGACATCTTCCTTTTTTGTCTGATAATCGGGGCTGTTCAGGGCCCCTACCTCAAGGGCCTGCATGAGGGACAGGGTAATCCTTTTGCCGGGCTCAATTTTTGATATCCCATCGGAAGAAGGCGCAACACCGGGATAATCCTTCAGGGGCCAGTGCTCTATTGGCTTGAGCCTGTCCGTGCCGAGGGATGCATCGCCCGAGCGGGGCAAATCCTGTTCTATCAGGAGGCGGCGCCTGAGGATATCCGCGGGTCGCTCAATAGTGAATTCCTCGGAACTGCCGAGGGCCTGTTCCTGTTTTTCCCTGATAATGATATTGACGGCCCTGTCCTCCTCCCGCAGGGCCGTGGAAGCGGTTTTACAGCCCGCTGCAGTCAAGGGGAGAAGAGATATCAGGAGGATCAAAAAATAGGATCTGTTCCTTTTGTTTATCTTATTTGCCACGGATAGAACATCCCTCTTTTGCGCTCTACGCGAATCCGGACATGGTGTTTCATTTTTAGCTTTCATGCTCCTTTTCCGAGCAAGCAGCATGCCATACTTGTCTCTATTTTTAACTATTTGAAAATATTGCAATATCGTAAATACAGGATTTGTTCGATACTATCAATAGGCTTTTTATGGGTAAAAAGTATCCATAGCCAGCATATCAGAACACTGGATATGTATAAAAATTACCCAGATATTCATGCCGATTTTGCACGGCTCATCAGCCTGAAAAATGAAGATACTTTATTACCACCAATGAATCAAGCTTTCCCTCTAATGGTAAACCTTGACATAAATCCGCTATTTTATTAATCAAAGCTTTATCAGAAAAGAGGTGCTTCCACCCTCCGTAGCGGAGCCATTGTGGAGGACGGGTCGCTCAATTGGAATGCTGGAATGTTGGAATAATGGATTTTAGGGCGATGGGTCAAGGATTTTAGGATATATAAATACAAGACGTAAAACGAGCGAGAAAAAAGCCATGCTTGGTATATCGACCTCCTGGTGGGAAAACAGGGACGTCAATGGAGAGGTCATCATAGGCGAAGCCCTTGATATGGGTTTTGATGGGATTGAGCTGGAATACAGGATTACGGGCCGTCTCTTTAATGAGATGAGTCCCTATTTAAACAGGAACATAAAGGTCCTGAGCATCCACAACTATTTTCCGAGGCCCGAAGAACTGCCTGACAGGAAGGCGAGCGGGGATCTCTTTTTGCTCTCATCCACTGACAAAGAAGAGCGGTCAATGGCAGTGAAATACAGCATAAGGAGCATCGAGCACGCCTCCGACCTCGAGGCCGGGGCCCTTGTCCTTCACCTCGGCCGGGTGGATATGCCAAATCCCATAGATGCCATGAGGGATTTATACGACAAGGGGAGGATGGACCAGGAGGAGGGACGCGCATTTCTGGAGGAACAGGATTCCCTAAGGGCCTCCAGGGCCGGAAAAAGCCTCGACGCGGTCCTTTTCAGCCTGGAGAAACTCAACCGGGAGGCCGAGAAAAGGGGAGTATTCTTAGGGGTTGAAAACAGATACTATCTCCATGAAATCCCGGACTTTGATGAGATCGGCATTATACTCAGGAAGTTCGACGGCGGCATGATACGCTACTGGCATGACGCCGGGCATGCCGCGGTCCAGGAAAACCTGGGGATATGTCCGCAAAAGGCCCTGCTGGAAGCCTATTCAGATAAAATAGTAGGAATCCATCTCCACGACGCCAAGGGCCTTGAGGACCACCTCCCGCCGGGGTCGGGTCATATCCAGTTTAAGGAGATCAGACCCTATATGAAGCCTTCCACTATTAGAATCATTGAAGTAAGCTCCGGAGCGGAAAGAGGGGAGATACTGGAAGGGGCCAACATGATCAGGGATGAAATGCCCTGAGGCCTTTTTTCATGCCTATCCGGGGAATGCTTTTTACTTGATTTGCCCACCGGGCAGATTTAAAATATGCCATTGGTCATATAATCACACATTTAACTAAAAAATCCAACCTGCTATCAAGAAGTTATACATTTTACAATTTAACTTCAGCCTTACGTAACCGTTGCGTCTGTAAAAGATTGGGACAAAAATAACAACGATCCTCAAGTTGGTTTCCAAAACACTTTTAGTCACACCAATAACTGCTTCAGTCGAAGAAAATTCGGGACCTCGCTGATTATTCGGCATAGCAATTGACCTCCTGCCTCCAGGCAGAGATGAGGCTGATATCTTAGGGAGGTGACTAAAATGGCAATATACAAGAAAATAGAGAAGTACGTCCCTGGAACCTATGTGAAGAAGAGGCCCGCCGCAGCGGAACTGGCTGAGCAGTTTATTTTGGAATGGGAAAAGAAAAGGCTTGGTATGAAGAGGAATGACAGGTGGCAGGAAACGATTCCGCCGACCATATGCTTTTCCCGAAGGATCGGTGTCGGCGCCCTGGAAGTCGGAGACCTGCTGGCTGAAAAAACAGGATTCCGGGTGGTGGACCGGGAAATCATGGAATACATCGCCGAAAAAGGCGGGCTTACTGAAAAAACCGTATCCATTTTTGACGAACGCTACCCGGGCAAATTGAAAGAATTTCTAATCTCGGCCTTTGGAGAAAAGAGCTTCATCCAGAGCGACTATTCAAGACACCTGTTCAGCGCCGTCTTCGCTATTGCCGGATTTGGGCCAACTATCTTTGTGGGCAGGGGCGCCCACCTTATACTCCCCAGAGAAAGAGTCCTGGCCATCCGTTTTATTGCTTCAAAGATGTACAGGATAAAAAGGCTCGCCATGATAATGGATATCTCTGATGAGGACGCGGAAAAGGAATTAGAGCAACATGACAAGGAACAAGGTGATTTTTTCAGGAAGGTCTATGGCAGGAGCGGCCTGACGTCCGAGGACTTCGATCTGGTTATAAACCTCGAATACCTCCAGGATCCCAACTGGGCCGCGGAAATAGCACTTCTGGCCTTCAGAAAAAAGTTCAGTACGGAATAACCTCAAGCCTTATTGGAATCCTGTAAAATCTGTAAGTCAAAGACTTTCCAACATTCTGATTCAGGTGATTGCCATGAATTCCAGAATCAACATTGAGGCGTTCTACCGAATATTCCTGGATATAAGCACATCAGTGCATTCAAGTTCGGATGTGAGGGAAGTACTGGACCTGGTAGTAAGAAAGTCCAGTGAAGTTGTCAAGGCTAAGGGCGCACTTCTTCGAATTCAAAACCTGGAGACCTCTCAATTGGAGTTAAGCGCGTCATACGGCCTGAGTGATCAATATCTATCCAAAGGACATGTCTCCAGCAAGAAGATCATCACTGATCTATACCAACGCAGCAAAGTGGTTATTATAGAAGACGTGACAAAGGACCCCCGTGTCCAGTACCCGCAGGCGGCAGAGCGAGAAGGTATAAATATGATGCTCGATTTTCCTCTCACTCTCAAGGGGAATTTTGTTGGAATACTTCGTATTTTTTTCGAAAAAAATAGGGAATTTTCCAAGGAGGAACTGGATTTTTTAGTCTCAATTGCGGAGCAATGTGCGTTGGCGATTGATAAGGCCCGCCTGATCGAAAGACAAAAATCCCAATATGATTACCTCGCATTACAAACAGAAAAATTGTCAGCGCTGGGCCGAATGGCAGCGGGTATCGCTCACGAAATCAACAATCCCTTGGCTGGGATCTTGCTTTATAGCACAAACCTTTCCAAGAAACTTCCCAACGATAGAGTCTTGAAAGAAGGGATGGATATAATCATCCATGAGACAATACGTTGTAAAAGCATCATACAGGAACTGCTGGAATTTTCCCGTGAAAAGGAGCCACAAAAGTCCTTGACCAATATAAATGACATTATCAACAGGTCACTCAACATCCTTGAAAATGAGTTTCTCCTCCATCACATCACTGTTAATAATGATCTATCCGGTAAATTGCCGGACACATACCTTGATTCGAATCAGATGGAGCAGGTCTTCGTTAACCTCCTGCTGAACGCGATTGAGGCTATCCAGGAGAAGGGAGTAATAACAATTAAGAGCAGGGAGGACCCGAGCCGTATGCAGGAAAGAGTTGAAATAACAGATACGGGTTGTGGCATTTCACCAGAAGATATAGACAGGATATTTGAGCCCTTTTTTTCCACCAAACCAAAGGGAACGGGCCTGGGATTGGCAGTGAGCTATGGAATTGTCCAAAACCACCAAGGAGATATTGAGGTCTTCAGCCAACCAGGGATGGGAACGCGCTTTACCATCAAGATCCCCATGATCAAGGCAAATTCTTCACCAAATAAAGATATACAAGATGGAACCTGTTAATATTCTGGTCATCGATGATGAGCGGGCAATTTGTGAGGGGTGTCGTCTGATATTGTCAGATATCGGTCATTCCGTGGATATCTGTAAGACCGGCGAGACAGGCCTTGAAGCGATAATTGGAGGCGAATATGACATAATACTTTTGGATTTGAAACTTCCCGACATGAATGGAATTGATATCCTTAGGACCGTAAAAAAGGAGAGGCCCAATGAATATTTTATTGTAATGACAGGGTATTCCACCGTGCAAAACGCGGTTGAGGTCATGAGACTGGGGGCCTTCGATTATATTGCCAAGCCTTTTTCCGATGATGAACTAATGCTTGCAGTGGAGAGGGCTGTCGAAAAGAGGAACCTTGTTAAGGAAAACCTTTCTCTCAAAAAAGAACTCCGCGATCGATTCGGCTTCAATAATATTGTCGGCGGGAATCCACGCATAATCGAAATATTAGATAAGATCCGTAAAGTGGCGCCCACGGACAGCACCGTGCTTCTAAATGGGGAAAGCGGGACCGGAAAGGAAATCTTCGCGAGGGCTATTCATGCCTATAGCAATAGGTCTGCAAGACAATTTTTGGCCGTGGACTGCAGTACCCTTTCACCGACCCTCATGGAAAGCGAACTTTTCGGACATGTCAAGGGGGCTTTCACAGGAGCAGCCAGAGACAAGGCGGGTATTTTCGAAATGGCACACACCGGCACCCTTTTTCTGGACGATGTGGCAAACCTTAGTCTGGAAATTCAGGGAAAGCTGTTACGGGTCTTGGAGATGCACGAATACAAACCTGTAGGGGCGAGTCACCTCAAGAAGACGGATACCCGCATTATTGCAGCCAGCAATCAGGACTTGAAAGGCATGACATTGAGTGGGGAATTCAGGGAAGATCTCTTTTACAGATTAAATGTCTTTCCCATCTTTCTGCCTCCCCTCCGGGAGAGAAAAGAAGACATCCCCAAACTTGCCTACCACTTCCTAAGGCTTTTCTCAAAGAAGACAGGGAAACGGCTTGATGGATTCACTGATGAAGCCATGGAAATGCTCGTTCACCACGAATGGCCGGGCAATGTACGTGAGCTCAAGAACGCGGTTGAACGTCTGGTGATCATGGAAGACAAGAATCTACTGGACCTTGCAAGCATGATCGATAATCTGCGAATAACGCGTTCCTGGGAAGAAAATACGGTACCGGAAACTACCAAAGAACTCAGGGCCGTGAAAAAACACCTCATCGAGCATCGCTACGGGGAAATTGAAAAGGCGTTCCTGGTCAAGGCTCTTAAATCATGCAATGGAAACGTCACAAAAGCGGCTGAGAGAGCAGGAATGCAGCGGCCCAACTTCCACGCACTGATGAGAAAACACAAACTGTCCACTGAAGACCTTAAAGCTCCTAATTGATTCCTCTATTGATAAGACACTCATCTAAGAAAAAGTGTATAATTAATAATACACTTGATACGACTTGAAATAACACGGGAAATCTTTCAAAGCCTATTCTCACCGTATAAATCTTTATACAAACAAATATCTCCGGGGGTAACCCGGCCCCTCCACTATTAAATGTAACTATTTGATAATACATCTGATTATTTCAAAATGCCTGATCACGCCAGACTTATCATTTCTGGCACCTATCTTGCGTTACCATCCTCCAGAGCGGTGCAGAGTCTTCCGGATAGAATCTTTAACCTGAGACAAGGAGGGATTACCATGGAGATTCTTCAAGAGAGAATGGATAACTGGCCTCCCGTACCACCCCACATCCTTGTGATGGAGGATGAAATGAGTGTGGCAAAGGGGCTCCAGATGGTCTTGACAGAGGAGGGATACAACGTTGACTTGGCAATGACCGGGCAGAGCGCATTGGATAAATCCGAAAAAAAAATATTTGACCTCTTAGTGGCTGACCTCCGTTTGCCTGACATGAATGGCATGGACGTAATTAAAAGGGTGAAGAAGCGGCGTCCCCAGACCGGGGCAATTATCGTTACAGGGTACCCAAGTGTGTCGTCGGCAGTTGAGTCAGTGAAGATAGGGGTATACGACTATCTGCGAAAACCTTTCACGGAAGACGAAATCAAGGAAGCCGTGGAAGGGGCCCTAAAGAAACAAAAAGAGGCCACTATCGAAGAGGTGATTGTTGAAACCGAGGAGGAGAGACTTATCCAGAAAAAGGAAGTGATCCGTGTCTTGGACAGGACCTCGCAGGATGCGAGTTTCTGGCGTGAACTGATGGAGAGTGGATCCAAGGCCCTTGATGGTTATCGACTCTCTATGGAGGCCAAGGCCGCCATTGTCTGCGGAGACCTGAAATGGATCAAGGAACATGTGGGAGAGCTTAATCGCGAGCAGTTGATGTTCATTTACAAGCGACTCGAACGGGAAGCGTGGTAGCTGATCATAAGTTTTCGGCGGGATAACTAAAGATTGCCAAAATAGTGGAGGTTGATAGGGATGACGCATATTACCGCAATAACCCGTTTTGACGAAGGCCCTTTGGAGTATAAGGGACAACTGCCTGAGATCTTTCATGAATTTCAAGGAAGACCCGATGATCTGATTCCCATACTGCAAAGGGTTCAGGCTGCTATGGGTTATTTGCCCGAAGAGGCGCTTCTGGAAGTCGCATATTTGACAGGCCTGCCACCGGCAAGGGTCTTCGGGGTCGCAACCTTTTATTCGCAGTTCCGCCTCCAACCCATAGGGAAGCATATCATCCGTGTCTGCAGGGGGACCGCATGCCATGTGAGGGGATCGGGACGAATCCTGAAGGATATCACGGCAAGGCTCCAGGTGGCCCCTGGAGAGACTACCGAAGATCGACTTTTCACCCTCGAGACCGTCGCCTGTTTTGGCTCCTGCGCGCTTGCTCCGGTTGTGGTGATAGATGATATGGTTTACGGCCGCATGAACTCATCAAAGGTTCGAAAAATATTGGACGAGATCAGGATGGAAGAGGAAAAATACATGGTGAGCGACTCTATTAAAAGAATACCGGGGGAACAAGATGGATTATTCATCCATGAAAACCAGGGCCTGTAAGCGCTTTGAGTCGTTGCAGACATCCCCGCTGCCGGTTATCCAGATTGGAACGGGAACCTGTGGGAAGGCGGCAGGCGCTGAAAAGATCCTTTCAATCGTCGAAAAGGACCTTAAGCGGATGAACATCCTGGGTCGGATCGTCCAGGTAGGATGCATCGGAATGTGTTATCTGGAGCCTCTCATGGCAGTTCGAAAACCAGGGCGACCTTTTATCTGCTATGGAAATCTCAATGAGGAGAAGACCAAAGATATCCTTGAAGCCCTTCTCCTTAATGATGACCCGAAGGCCCAATGGGCGACCTGCACATTCGGAGAGGAAGAGATAGAAGGGATTCCTCCTTTCTCGAACCTCCCCATGATAAAAGCCCAGGTAAGGATCTCGCTGCGTAACTGCGGTTTGATAGATCCTGGAGACATCGATCATTACATAGCCCGCGAAGGATACAGCGGCCTTAACAGAGCTCTCCGGATGCAGCCTGAAGCGGTTATTCAAGAGATAAAAGATTCCGGGCTCAGGGGCCGTGGAGGAGCAGGATTTCCAACCGGAGTGAAGTGGGAATTCGCGAGGAGGTCGCCCAAAAAATTAAAATATTTCATCTGTAATGCGGACGAAGGGGATCCTGGGGCCTTTATGGATCGATCTCTCCTGGAAGGGGATCCACATTCAGTACTTGAGGGCATGCTCATTGGGGCCTATGCGATCGGGGCTTCAGTGGGTTACGTCTATGTCCGGGCGGAATACCCTCTGGCCATAAAGCGTCTCAAGACCGCCATAGGTCAGATGGAGGAATACGGTCTGTTGGGCAGCAATATACTGGGGAGCGGTTTCCATTTCCAAATGAAAATAAAGGAGGGGGCAGGGGCGTTCGTCTGTGGCGAGGAGACCGCCATGATGGCATCTATTGAAGGAAATCGCGGGATGCCCCGTGCTCGTCCCCCTTTCCCCGCGCAGGAAGGTCTTCATGGCATGCCCACCAACATCAACAATGTGGAGACCCTTAGCAACATTTCAGCCATTATGACTCGGGGTGCCGGGTGGTATGCAGGGTACGGAACCGAAAAAAGCAAAGGCACGAAGAATTTTTCCCTTGCGGGCAATGTCAATCGAACAGGTCTGATCGAGGTACCCATGGGCATGAAGTTGGGTGAGATCATCTTTGATATCGGCGGCGGCGTGCCAGGTGGTAAAAAACTCAAGGCGGTCCAGACAGGAGGCCCCTCCGGTGGCTGCATACCTGTTAGCCTCCTGAACCTGCCTGTGGATTATGAGTCGCTGGCCGAAGCAGGCTCCATCATGGGATCCGGCGGGATGGTGGTCATGGATGAGGATACCTGCATGGTGGATATGGCTCGCTATTTTTTAAGGTTCACCCAATCGGAGTCGTGCGGCAAATGCATGCCTTGCCGTCTCGGTACCAAACAGATGCTGGATGTCCTGGAAGATATATGCGAGGGCCGGGGAAAGCCGGAGGACCTGGATCTCCTGACCGATTTGAGCGAGAGTATCAAAAAAGGCGCCCTTTGCGGACTGGGACAGACCGCGCCCAATCCCGTGCTGACGACCATGAAGTATTTTGGTTCGGAATATGAAGCGCATGTCAGGGAAAAAAGGTGTCCAGCGGTTGTCTGTTCGGCCCTTTTCGAGGCCCCGTGCCAACACGCCTGTCCTATCGGGATGGAAATCCCCGCCTATACGGCCCTGGTGAGGGAGGGCAGACTCAATGACGCCTATAGGGTTCTATTACGCACCAACCCCTTCCCCTCGGTCTGCGGAAGGGTTTGTGATCACCCGTGTCAGTCCAAATGCAGGAGGGGCACCCTGGACGAACCCGTGGGGGTCAAAGACCTGAAGAGGTACATCACGGATCATGGAAGACAACCGGCCAAGAGGCGTATTTTACAGCGAAAAAATAAGAGCATCGCGATTATCGGCGCGGGACCGGCAGGTCTGACGGCCGCCCATGACCTCTGTTTGAGAGGCTATCCTGTGACCGTCTATGAAGCCCTTCCTGAGCCGGGAGGAATGCTGCGATATGGGATCCCTGAATACCGGCTGCCGAAGGAGATACTCAAGAAAGAGATTCGCGCCATCCTGGAACTTGGTATTGAGATCAAGACAGGAACCCGAATAGGTCAGGATATACCATGGGTGATGGTATGGGACCAGCACGATGCCGTCTTTATGGCCTTAGGGGCCCAAAAGAACGCTTCAATGGGGATTAAGGGAGAAGACATGGCGGGTGTCCAGGGTGCCCTGGAGCTTCTGCGACAGGTCAACTCGTTAGATCATGTCACCGCAGGAAAGAGTGTGGCAGTGGTGGGAGGAGGTAATTCGGCAGTGGACGCCGCTCGAACTGTGAGGAGGTTAGGGGCCGAGGAGGTCAATATTCTTTATCGGAGGCGCATCGAGGACATGCCCGCACAGAGAGAGGAGATCCGCGCGGCCTTAGAAGAAGGGATAAGCATCCATCCACTGGTCTCCCCCATTGAGATCGTGGGTTCAGAGGGAAAGGTGACGGAGGTGATTTGCCAGCGCATGGACCTTGGAGATTTCGATTCAAAGGGGCGCAGACGGCCGGTACGGATTCCGGACAATTTTTTCACCCTGAAGACCGACCAGGTCCTGATGGCGATAGGTCAATCGACACAACTGCCTTTCAAGGGCCCATACGGGAGCGTTGAGGTCTCGGAAGGGGGTCTCATCCGGATCAGAAAGGACGCCTTTTCGAAGACAAGTGATCCAAAGGTATTCGCGGGTGGTGATGTGGTGACGGGACCGGCCACGGTAGTCAGGGCGATTGCAGCGGGGCACAGGGCCGCAGAGGAGATCCATCAGAGCCTCTCCGACCAAAAAGGGCTTTCTGATTTTATTCCTTTCCCTGAAGAAGAGATCCCTATCCCGATGGAGTTGGAAGAAGAAGTTGTGGAACGACCCAGGGAAAGGATGCCCTTGCTGGCTATGGAGGATCGTCTTATTGGATTTTCGGAGGTAGAGTTGGGCTATACCAGTGAACAGGCGTTCAATGAGGCATGCCGGTGTCTACGCTGTGATATCCGGATCGAAGAAAATATGGAAGAGCCAGGGCTGCAGGAGGAGAGTGTTCGACTGGCATGACCGGGGAGGGAGATCCGTGGATAAAATCAGAATCACAATAAACGGCCGTGAATTGAGCGTTCCCGAAGGGTTGACGGTCTTGGAGGCGGCCCAACAGGCTGGGGTATATGTGCCCACCCTCTGCCATGATCCGGGCCTGACACCCTTTGGCGCGTGTCGTATGTGCATCGTCGAGATCGAGGGCATGCGGGGATTCCCCACCTCCTGCACAACTCCTTCACGAGACGGAATGATCGTTCATACGGAAACCGAGGAGATCCAGAGGGTCCGAAGAACCATAGTGGAAATGGCCATCGCCAATCATCCATACGAATGCCTCGTCTGCGATAAGAGCGACAGGTGTGATTTCTTAAAGGTGGCGAGATATGTGGGCGCAGATGGAGAGTCAGTAAAGAGGCTGCGCCGTGGGACGGTCGAGCTGCCCATAGATTCCTCCAACCCCGCCTTTGATCATGATCCAAACAAGTGCATACTTTGCGGAAAATGCGTTAGGGTCTGCAATGAAATTGTGGGATTGGGGGCTATCGACTTTATATTCAGGGGATACGATACCAGGATCGCTCCCTTTGGAGGCAAACCCCTGGGCCAATCCCTTTGCCAGAGCTGCGGGGAGTGTGTGGAACGCTGCCCCACGGGGGCCTTGATACCCAAACACATCCTTGCTCCGGAGAGAGAGATCGAGACAACCTGCCCATACTGCGGGGTTGGCTGCTCAATATACATCGGGGTCCGGGCTGGGAAAATTGTAAAGGTCAGGGGAAACGAGCATAGTCCTGTTAATCAGGGAGGGCTTTGTGTAAAGGGACGCTATGGTCTGGATTTCGTAAATCACCCGGATCGACTCACCAGGCCCCTGATCCGTAGAGAAGGGGTATCCAAAGGCGGGGTCCAGGGCGATATGACAAAGATTTTTCGCGAGGCGGACTGGGATGAGGCCCTGGACAGGTTGGCACAGGAAATAAGCAAGAATATTAAGCGCTTTGGACCGAATGCCGTCGGAGTGCTCAGTTCGGCAAAGTGCACCAATGAGGACAATTATGTCATCCAGAAATTTGCAAGAGCGGTCCTGGGAACGAACAACGTCGACCACTGCGCCCGTCTTTGTCATGCCTCCACCGTGGCAGCAGCGCTTGCAGCCTTCGGTGATGGGGCCATGAGTAATTCGATTTCCGACATTGATCATGCGGAAGTCCTTTTTGTTATAGGCTCCAATACCACCGAGTGTCATCCCATCATCGGAAGGCGGATCAAACGAGCCTTGAGGCTGAAGGGCTCCAATCTGATTGTGGCGGATCCCCGTGCTATTGAGTTGAGTGAAATGGCGGATGTTCATTTGAACCATTTGCCCGGAACGGACGTGGCGCTTCTCAATGGAATGATGCGGGTGATCGTGAAAGAGGGGATGTACGACAAGGAATTTGTCGAAGGCCGTTGCGAAGAATTCGATCCTTTTCTGGAATCACTGGATACCTATACCCTGGAACTTGTAGAAGGAATCACATCAGTTCCTCGCGAGAAGATTCAACAGGCGGCGATGCTCTTCGGTCAGGCCGGGAGCGCCATGGTCCTTTATGGCATGGGCATCACGCAGCACACTACGGGAACGGATAATGTCAAGGCCATCGCAAATCTTTTGATGCTCACCGGGAATCTGGGTCGAAAGGGGACAGGGTTCAGCCCCCTACGGGGACAAAACAACGTCCAGGGCGCCTGTGATATGGGGGCACTCCCAAACGTCTTTCCGGGATACCAGCGGGTGGACAACCACGAGGTCCGGACCAAATTTCAGGATGCCTGGGGCAGGGATCTGGATCAAAGACCCGGCTACACGCTGGTTGACATGTTCCAGGAAGCGGACAGGGGAAAGCTAAAGGCCATGTACGTTGTAGGGGAAAACCCCATGCTGAGTGAAGCGGATCTGCGGCACGCCAGCGAAGCCCTTGCCAAACTGGATTTCCTTGTGGTCCAGGACATCTTCCCCACCGAGACAGCCCTGCTTGCTGATGTGGTTTTACCGGCAGCGAGCTTTGCAGAGAAAGAGGGGACTTTTACAAGCACTGAAAGACGCGTTCAGCGGATTCGCAAAGCCATCGAGCCGCCCGGAGAGGCCAAAGCGGACTGGAAGATCATTTCCGAGATTGCCAACCGCCTGGGATACCCTATGGAATATGGATCCGTTTCCGAAATTATGGAGGAAATATCCAAACTTACCCCTATTTACGGGGGCATAACCCAGGACCGTTTAATGGAGGGCGGGCTTCAATGGCCTTGCTGGGATCAAGGACATCCTGGAACCAAGACTCTCCATGAAGGCCGGTTCACCCGTGGGCGGGGCAAATTCCACGTAGTACTCGACCGTCCGCCAGCGGAACTCCCTTCAAGCGCCTATCCTATCCTCCTGACCACTGGAAGGATACTGGAGCACTGGCACACGGGGAGCATGACACATCGATCCCGTGTCCTGGAGGCCCTGGCACCTGAAAGTCGCGTTGAGATAAACCCGATGGATGCTTTAAATATGGGTATCGTTGAAGGGGATATCGTCTCCCTGAGATCCAGAAGGGGGAAAGTCCGGACCAGGGTCAAGAGTTCAAAAAGGGTCAAGCCCGGCCAGGCCTTTATGCCTTTTCACTGGCGGGACGCGCCCGCCAACCTTTTGACAAACCTGGCCGTGGATCCGCTGGCCAAGATACCCGAGTACAAGGTCTCCTCCGTGAATGCGATCCTCGAGGTGCTTGAAAGGGCAACTGAAGACAATGCCTTCTTGTCCGCGCTGGCGAAGAATCCGGCGGGGGCCCTGAAAAGCTATGATCTGACCCCGGAGCATAGAGCGGCCCTCGCATGCGGGGATATAGATTCTATCGAGAAGTGGGTAGGGCCCTTGAATGCGCGGCTCCGGGAATGGATGAAGGTACGGCTTGAGAAAGAGGATCTCGGAAGAGATCCGGTCAAATTTTAATCTATATTAAGATCTGGAATCGTTACATTCTCCGGCAGTCCCCTCAAATTTGTAACCACCGTCCTTATTCCCATGGACCTCATCTCTTCTTCCGCCCTGATAAGAGGATTATAGTTCTGCAGGTTCCTCTCGCCGTTTGGTGCGCCCGCCTTGAACCAGATCTTTCTGGACACGGCCCCGTAAATGAGGGGCATATAGGGCAGGAATTCGGATGAGCCCTCGGTCGAACGATGGGAGAAGAAGGCCGTGGCGCCGATACCCTTTATGTTGTCCAGGGCCTCCTTGAGGTCCTTCACTCCAAGGCCCTTCAGTTCCTTGATGACTCCCTTCAGGTCTTTTCTTGCCGCGAGGAACCGCTCCACCTGATTAACATCGGCAAGGCCCAGGACTATCTCGGTTGCAAGACAAGTCTCCGTGAATGTGCCTGCCTGGTTGAGCTTTATGAGCACGGAGTTTCCGGCCCTGTCTTTCCGGAGGGGTGCAGCCATGAAGGGTATTATAAAGCGCATTTGCGTGACGGCTGCGTCGTCGATGACAATCTGCACGCGATCCCCGTATTTCTCATTCATCAGCTTGTGGGCCTCGATGTCCGATTCGGATCCAGGGTCTTCCATGGTTATAAAATTGGGCGCGCTTTTCACAATGCCCGCGTTAAACTCGATCAACTCCTCCCTGCTCTTTATGCCCAGGCCTGAAAATCTCATATCATACATTCCCTTTTCCCTCAGGTCCTTGGACTTCTGGATCTCGGAAAAGGCATTGTCCGTGCCTATGGCGTAATCCTTTGTCTTGAGCCCTAATTGTCCGGCGCACTCCTGGATGCGTTTGAGGCCTTCGTAATTATCCTTCACGGGAAAGACAAAGCCCCTTTCCTTGGCCGTCCCGGTCGGGAGGCCATCCCGGACCAGGTTTTTTTCAAACTGCTTAAAAAACTTGATTGCCAGGGAAAAGACGTCCTTTATGGATTTCTCATTCATGGCAAAGAAGAACATCTCCTGTATGTCCTGTTTCGTTCCCGGCACGTGCTCGCCGCCGCATACCATGTTAAAGGCGACGTTGGGCATGTAAAAGACCTTCATGCCCCTTGGGGCCAAGATCTGCCAGGGTCTGTAGCCGGAGGCCTTGAGAAGGGTCTGGAAAAAAACAGTGGAGGATGCGAGGCAGGCGTTGCCTCCCCATCTCTTCTTGTTGGGTCCGGCCCTTTCGATGAGCTTCAGGTCGAATTCCTCGACCGCCTTCAGTATGTCTGCCTGCCTTCTGACAACCACTTTCTTGGGCAAAAGGGGGACGATATTTTTCTCGATGGAGCGGATTGCCTTATTGTTCGGGATGTATATGGCCTCGTTTTCCCCGTCGGAGGTGCCCTTGGCAATGCCGTTTCTTTCTTCAATGTTCCAGGTGTCTCTGCCCCTCTTGACGCGGGCGGTCATGACCCCTTCAATGGTATAGGACGCGTATGAAGAGAGGATTTCCCTCCCCTTCAGGTTGAATCGCGAGACAACTGTTTCTCCTGCCATGCCTTGTCCTCCTCTTATCAATTCCTTATACTCTACTCCCGGACAGGGCTTTTGTCAAAAGGTGCAAGTCAAGAGCGGGGTGCCAGGGCATGGGCTGTGGAAAAGAAAAGTCCCTTTAATTTAGGTATGTTATGGAGTTATTAAGGCCTATTATCATGCGCGGATATTTTTTTTCTTTACAGTTGTGAAATTTTTCCTTAAAAGAGACAAAATTCTTTTTCAAAGGGGATCGGTGTCATTAATCCCCTTTCAGGCGTCCGGGCTATTTACGAGGTCTTCATATTTAATTTTAAGAAAAACAGCCGGTTATTAGATGATATCGCCCTGGTCACCCAACTGGGGTTGACCATGGCGGGAAGCATACTCTTCTGTTTTGCCATCGGCTACTTCCTGGACAAGTGGCTGGGCACAAAAGGCCTCTTCATCACCATATTCATTATCCTGGGCATAATCGGAGGCGGCGTTACCGTTTACAGGCAGATAGGCCAGGTTGTTGACCTGAAAGGGAAAAAAAGATCCGGACATAAAAAGACATGGAAGAGATAAAAGACATAAAAAAGAAATATTGCTCACAGGCGCTGATTTTTGCCATCGCAGCGGCCCTGGTCCTGATTATTGTGGGTGAAAAGGCGATCGGGAAGGGCCTGGTCCTGGGCACGCTTTTCAGCATAATCAATTTTGTTATTATGGCCCAGTTTGCCCCCATGAGACTGGTCGGGTCCAGATCAAAGGCGAGCGGTCTGGCCATGGTCTCCATCCTCTTAAGGTTCCCTATCATGGCCGTGCCCCTTGTAATCTCCCTCAAGGTCGATGCCGTGGATTTCGTAGGGGTCGTTATAGGGCTTTTTATGGTGCAACTGACCATGCTTTTTAATCACCTGATCATCAAGAACCTTCCGTCCATAGGGAGGGCGCAGGAATAGGCTGAAATCATGGATGAATTGACTAACATTCCCCAGTTTACATTGAAGCTTTTAGGGCTCAACCTGGTCTTCAACACCCAGACCATTGTGATGACCTGGATAGTAATGGCGGCCCTGATCCTGTTCGGGTTTTTGGCCACCAGGAGGATCGGGATCCTGCCCAATCCCTTCCAGGTCGTGGGCGAACTCTTTGTCACGGCCTTCCGGGGGCTTACCGTGGACGCCCTTGGAGAGGACATGGCGAAGAAATATTTTCCGCTTATCTGCGCCCTGTTCATGTTTCTCCTCCTGAGCAACTGGCTTGGCATCATGCCAAGGCTCTCCGAGCCCACAAAGGACCTGAACACTACCCTGGGCCTCGGATTCATGGGATTTTGCATTGCCCACTACACGGGCATCAAGGCCAAGGGATTTAAGGAATATGCCAGGGGCTACATGGACCCCATCTTTTTTATGGCGCCCCTGAACATGATCGGCGAGCTGTCCAAGGTGATATCCATCTCGTTCCGTCTCTACGGCAACATCATGGGCGGCGCGATAATAATACTGGTGGTCTCGCACCTGGTTTACAGCATGGTTCTCCCTCCTCTTTTGAACTGCTTTTTCGGGCTCTTTGTGGGTACGATACAGGCCTTTGTCTTTACCATGTTAACGCTTGTCTATATTAATGTGCAGGTTAATTGATAATGATTTCCGACGTTGCGACAACCATGAAGCTTGCCTCCTACGCGGGGGCCGGTCTGTGCATAGGATTAGGCGCGATCGGCGCGGCCCTTGGAGAGGGTTACACGGCGGGCCTTGCCAATGAGGGCCTTTCCCGGGAGCCCGAAAGATCGGGCGACATCATGAAAAACATGCTTATAGGCCAGGCCGTGGCCGAATCCGCGGGCATATTCGCCCTGATAGTGGCGATCCTTCTGATCTTTATGGAGGCGCCAGCGCATAACTTCCTTAGCGCGGCATCCCTTTTCTCGGCAGGGATCTGCATGGGGGCCGGCGCAATAGGTTCGGGCATAGGCTCGGGATTCCCTGCAGGCGAGGCCTGCCTCGGTATGGCCAGGCAGCCGGCAGTCACGGGCAAATTGACCACGAACATGCTCATCGGCTCAGCCGTCTGCCAAACCCCGGCCATATTCTCCATGGTCGTGTCGCTCATGCTGATATTCATGGGCTTCGGAGACAGGCCCATCTCACCCACCTGGGCGGCCCTCATAGGGGCGGGCATAAGCACGGGTTTTGCGGCAATTGGATCAGGGCTTGGGGGCGGCATGACGGCAGGCGCCAGTTGCGAAGGGATAGCGAGGAATCCGGAGACTGCCGGACGCGTGACCACCACGATGTTAGTGGGCCAGGCCGTGTCCCAGACCCCTTCCATTTTCGGGCTCCTGGTGAGCTTTGTATTGATGTTCAAGGCATTTCCCGAGTCCGCCACCCTTAGCGCAGCTATGGCCCTCCTGGCCGCGGGCATAAGCATGGGTTTTGGGGGAGTCGGACCGGGACTTGGAAACGGCATGACCGGCCAGGGCGCCGTAAAATGGGTGGCAAGGAACCTGGAGGCGGCCGGCGAGTTAATGAGGACAATGCTGGTGGGCCAGGCCGTCTCACAATCCACGGCCATCTACGCCATGGTGGTAAGCCTTGTCCTTATCTTTGTCGTATAAAAAAAATATTTATTAATCGAATAGGAGGTATAAAAATGGCAATTGAAGGTGCGGATCTTATTAAGGCGGCTGCGTTTCTGGGCGCTGGTCTTGCCATGGGCTTCGGGGCCATAGGCCCTGGGGTCGGCGAGGGTTTTGCGGCAGGAAAGGCCTGCGAGGCCATTGGAAAAAATCCTGAAGAGGCTGGCCTTTTGACAAGGACGATGCTGGTAGGCCAGGCGGTTTCCGAATCCACGGGGATCTATTCCCTGGTTGTGGCCCTTCTTCTCCTCTTTGTGGTGTAAAAATCCTTGAAGGGTATTGAATCATGATAAGCATCAATGCGACCCTCGTTCTCCAGATAATACATTTCCTCATCCTGGCCTATATCCTGAACCGCATCATGTTCCGGCCGATTCTCAGAGTAATCAGCGAAAGGGACCGGCACATTGAAGATGAGAAGGGGAGGCTGGATAAACTTGAAGATGAAACAAGGGCCTTAATCGATAAATGCACGGCCATTGAGAGAGACACGAGGAGAAAGGCCGGAGATGAGAGCAACAGGCTCAAGAGGGACGCCATTGAGGCTGCCGAAAAGATTTTCAGCGACACCAGAGACGAGGCCGCCCTTATCAAGGAAAGGGCGGGCAGGGAGGTGGAAGAGAAATTGAAGGAGGCGCAACGTTCCCTCAGGAGCGAGGCCATGGTCCTGGCCGATGAGATTACAGAAAAGGTGATAGGCAGGAGGATTTCCATTTGAGCAGCGTTGATAAGAGATACCCTTTGATCTGTTTCTTGCTGATCCTATTCGCCACGGCGTTCATTGTCCTTTTCTGCTCGGACGCCCTCGCCGTTGAAAGCGTCAGCAAGGGTCGAAGACTCTGGAACAATATCATGATCTGGGTCAACTTTGGCATCCTGGTCTTTTTGTTCATAAAGTTCGCCAAAAAACCCCTTATGGGTTTCCTGCACGGTGAGCGCGACAAGATAGAGCGTAAGATAGGCGTAATAGAGGATCAGGTCAGGGAGGCCAGGTCTTTGATGGAAAAAGAGGCCGATAACCTGAAGGATATGAACAGGCGCATTGATGAAATCAGGGAACATATATTAGAGATCGGCCAGAGAGAAAAGAACAAGATAATAGAAAAGGCGGAGGCCACTGCCAGCCAGATGATAGAGGGAGCCAAAAAGGAGGCGGATTACAAACTGGAAAAGGCAAAGAAGAGGTTCGGCGAGGAGATGCTCGAAACGGCCGTCTCCATCGCTGTTGACAGGCTGAAACAGGGGATCTCCCCCGAGGACAACGAAGAGATTATTGATGGTTTTTCAACAGTTTTAAGGGCTGAAAAGGGCCTTTTTTAATTATCTCTTGATATCAGTTATATGTTTTTCTTTGTCACCTACCTGGCAACTGTTCTTCAGTCAGGTGGATACCCCGAGCTTGGGAAGCACAAAGGCCTGCAGCACAAACCAGAGCGCAATTATCAAAATAAGCCACAAAATCCCCATTTCGTTTCTTTTCCCCCTGTTTTCATCCGCATTTTTCATGATTTTAATAATGTAGTCTCAAACAGCTCACGGCTGTTAAACTCAGGAAGCTCAGGAAAATCCGCCCGACGGTGAGCATCCTGTTGAGAGCGAACTTCCGAGTCCGCCCGATTCGGACGCCCCGCAGGAAAAGGAAGAGACCAGCCTGCAAATATCCTTTTTACCGCATGAGGGACACTCGAACTGACTCTCATCGTCCGACGGGAATACCAAGAGTTCAAAATTCTTTCCGCACTTATTGCATTTATACTCATAAATGGGCATCTCTATCTCTCCTTAAGACATTAATATCAGGGGCCATTTTCTTTTTTCAGGTCCCTGATCATCAATAGTTTTAATAATATAATACATAAAGACGAAATTGCAAATAAATATTATTAAGGCAAAAGGCGCAGGGCGCAAGGCACAGGGAGTTGAAAAGCCGGTTCTTCCGATTAACAGTACGCTGAATAAAATATTGATGTACAAAGATTTATGTATGTCTGCATTTTTCCTGAATGGGTTCTTACAGTCAGGCGAGGCCATAAGCTTTTTCGAAAGGGGATATCTCTTTAAAAATTCCACAAGACTCTGCCATGACTTAAATTTAGAGGTTTATGCCCATGAATCTATGGGAATCTCCTCTGAGCGTTTTAAACCTCTAATTTTAAGTCATTTCCGACCAATGTGGTAGATATACCCTTGAGAAAAGGGTGATGGCCGAATGCCTGACTGTAAAGATTGAAATATCCCATGTGCCACATTTTAACGTTTCTAATAAATTACATCTTTTTGTATTTTTGACTTGAATCGTACTTATTTACCGGAAGAACTCTATTTCAGGAGACCGGGCAGAAAGAGGCTAAGAGAAGGCCAGTAGGTTATTACAAAAAGGGCGAAGAGCAGGAGGAGGAGAAAGGGGAGGGTGGCCGTATAAAGCTGGAGGACCGGCTTCTCAAACCTGGAGCTCGCTATAAAGAGGTTCAGGCCGATAGGAGGGGTATTGTAGCCGATCCCCAGGTTGGCAAGAAAGATTATACCCATATGGACAGGATCGACACCGAACCGCTGGGCAAGCGGCATAATAAGCGGTACCACAATAAGAATCGCGCTGAATATATCCATCATGCAGCCCACAATGATTAAAAACAGGTTCATCAGCAATAAGAGACCGATCCTGCCGCCCACAAATCCTTCTATCGTCTGCAATATCTTCATGGGGACAAAGGCATCCACCAGGTAATTGGTGAGACCCAGCGAGGCCCCTAAAATAATCATGATCCCACCGACCATCTTTACGCTCTCGACCATGATCCTCGGTATGTCGCTTCCTATCTTCAATTCCTTCAAGATCAAGGTCTTTATTATGAATACATAGACTACCGTGAGGGCCGCGGCTTCCGTGGCCGTGCAAAATCCCGAGTAT
>CAZGIZ010000036.1:0-33423 GCA_964526655.1 uncultured Desulfobacteraceae bacterium
ACTGTTCCTCCTGGGCTTGGTCCATACCGTGTCCGATGAGGCCGCCGACTACCGCGCCCACGGCTCCCCCGACAAGGGCGCCTGGTCCCGGATGCCGGGCCAGGCTCCCGAGGACAGCGCCCGTGGCCCCGCCGGCCAGGGCCCCGGAGGCAGTGTAATCCGGTGTTCCCTGGGGCGACATGCAGCCCGCGACCGATATTACTAAAAAAGCAACCCCCACCAGATAAATTAGACGTTTCATAGCCCTTCCTCCTTCCAGGTCATGCTACCTCCATATCTTTTATCCTCCTATTCTCGCGGCCTTAGAAATCCAAGAAAAGTGCCGTGACAATTACGATACTATCGACATTTTAGACACGATTAAGAGTTAAAAAAATACTGTCAGCACTGTATTTTTTGGATAAGATGCCATATTTTTTTGCATTTTTTCATCCCATTCCTGATGGAAGAGACTCGAATAGCGGGACATGAAATTCGGTATCGCAAGAAGCTGTCATGGATGAATCGGAGATGGAGGCCCTTTTTTCAGTAGATCTCATACATCACCAATCGGCCGTCAAGGCCGCCGTTGGAAAGGGTCTTTTTCCAGGAGGGTCTCAGGCCGATATTCTTTATATGCCGCCGTTCTCCGAAATAGATGCAGGCCCTTGAACCGCGACATCTTTGCTTGAGGAAATCGCCAAGCCTTTTATAGAAATCACCGAGGTCAAGGTTTCCGCCCATCCTGATACCGTAGGGGGGATTGCAGACAATGGTCTTTCCCTCGATGCCCTCTATATCAAAGACATCCCGCCTCATCACCGTGATGGCCTTTTTTTTGTCGATCAATGAGCAGTTGTGCCTCGAGGCCCTGACGGCCTCCGGGGATATGTCACTTCCCTCAATAAGGCCTTCCGGCAAGGGCATAATTCCTTCCATACCGTTCCTCCTTACTTCATCCCAGAAGGAGGAATCAAAGTCGGGGAGTCTTTCAAATCCGAACCGCCTCCTAAGGACCGCAGAAGGCGTTTGAGAGGCGCGCATATAGGCTTCGCAGAGGAGCGTGCCGGAACCGCAAAAGGGATCGCATAGAGGCGTGGCCCCATCCCACTCAGAATATGCGATGATGGCGGCCGCCAGGGTTTCAATCATGGGCGCCTCTATTGTCTTTACCCGGTAGCCCCGCCTGTGAAGGGAGCCCCCGGAGGTGTCAAGGCTGATTGTGGCCCTGTTGTTCTCAATATGGAGGTTGAACCAGAGGTCGGGCTCCCTTGTATCGATTGAAGGCCGTTCACCCGAGCCTGACCTGAAAAAATCGACAATCGCGTCCTTCAGCCGGAGGGCGGCGAATTTTGAATGCCTGATGGAACTGCCGGATACTGAGGCGAATACGGCGAAGGTATGGGAAGGGCCCAGGAAATCGTCCCAGGGGACCTGAGACGACCTCTTATATAATGTCCGGTCAGAATGGCATTTAAAGGATATGAGCGGCGCCAGGACCCGGTTGATGAGACGGGAGTGGAAATTGATCCTGTAAAGGGACTTCTGATCAGCCGTGAAATAGATCCCGCGATAGACCTGTGCTGTATCAAGGGCGCCCAGGGACTGAATTTCTTTTTCTGCGATTTCCTTTAAGTCGTCAGCGACCTGGGCGAAATAGCGGTCTGTTTCTTGGTAAAGATACATCAGGGCAAGAGGCTATTATCCAATTCAATCAATGTTTAAATTCATGTTATTTGGCCCCGTATATTAATACGACAGAAGGGGTCAAGGATTCGAGGATCCCCGCAAAAGTCGGCGGGATCTTCGACAGGTGTTGTGATAATATAGGATTCTTGATGGGGCTATCGGTTGAGAAGGCCCTTGAGGAGGCCCTTTACTGTATCCTCCAGGGGCGGTGTCTCTTCCTTTTTCCCCTGCCCTCCCTTAAACATATCCTTGATCTTGGATGGGTCAGGGAGTCCTTTCTCAAGGGTCTTTTTCAGCATGCCCTTGAGATCGGGCCTGAATTTTGGAGAGGCGAAGCTCCCCGTGACCAGTACCGGGACAGTGATCCCGGCTCGTTCCCCTGTGTCTCCCTGGCCCAGGAGACTGGCTACGAATTTGGGCTCTACCCGGAAGTCCAGGGTCTCATCCACAAGATGGGCCTTGCCCTGGGCAGTTACCCTGAGCAGCGGGGACACGAGCCTCGTATCGGTGGTGCGGACTTCACCCCTGTTAATAGTGAAGACCGTGTGTAATTCCGAAAAATCCGTCCTGGGCTTCTCTCCCCCCTTTTCAGCGAGACCGAAGGCGGCCTTTATATTGCGAATCATACCGGCCAGGTCTATCCCGACAATGGCCCCATCCTGAAAGAGGACGTCTCCCTTTCCGCTCAGGCTCTTCTTGATCCTGTCCGGGACATCCCCCTCCATTGTGAGAGCGATATCGGCCCTTGCCTTTCCTTCCAGGATATCCTTTTTCAGGAAACTCTGAATTAATGGACCGACCTGGATTCCCTCTGCCTTGAGGGTCATGTCACTCTTGGGGACATCGGTCCGCAAGTCAAAGATCCCCCTGGAGGAGAGTTCACCCCCATAGAGCCCTGCTGAAAAGGGGTCCAGACGAAAGACACCGTTTTTCCCAGACACAACCATATGGATATCCTGGACTTTGGCAGTCTTGACCCCAAGTTCCTTGATATGGATCTTGCCATCCAGGACGAGCTTCCGGAGGGGGGTGTAGTCTGTCTTCCTTTTTCCGGGGCCCAGCGGTTCTGTCTCTCCTTCTTCAATTTTCTTTTCGACAGGGGGCGGGAGGTATCTATCCAGGTTGATCCTGTCAAGGGAGATATCAAAGGCTATGTCAGGTCTCTGGAACTCCCTTAGCCTGGCCGAAAACTTGAGCCTTGACTGATCCAGGTCCATGCTGCCGTTGGTTATTTTAATATCCTTCGGGCTCCCTGTGATTTTGGCCTTCAGGGCCGCCTGTCCCAATGCCTGGGGGTCCGTAGTGGCTACGGGAAAGGGCCGGCCCAGGGCCTCGGTCAACTTCCTGGGAGAGAAAGGAGATATCTCCATGTCGATATCAAAGAGCTGCCTGTCTTTCGGGTCGGTGATCCTGCCCTTGAGACGCATATCCAGTTGATCGAAGGCAGTAAGTTTCAAATTCAGGCCCAGGTCCCCCGTGCCGGGCTCCTTGCCGAGGGGGCCGATACTCCCTCCCAAGGACAGGGGTTTGCCATCCAGCCTGGCAGACAGGTCGATGTTGATTGGCCGGTTCAGGGAAACGTCTTCAAGCCGGAGGGCAATGTCCGAGATCTCCTTCCGCTCCCCCTTGCCATGGTCTATCCAGAGGACGGAACCATTGGTGATTGCGAATTCGCCCACGGCAAGGGCCTTAATGGGCAGGCCTTCCGCCTTCCCGCCGCGGGGAGTCTCTGTCTCTTCCGCCGGAGGTCTCAAGGAGCTTTTTCCAGACGCCTTTCCCAGACCCTCCCAGTTTCCCCTGCCGTCCTTGTTTTTTATTAGCACGACATGCGGGCCATCCATTAAAAACCGTTTGACCCGGACATCCCTTGACAGGAGTGGGAGGAGCTTGACCCGCACATCAAATGACCTGACGCTTAAGAAGTCTTTCTCCTCAAAGCCCTCCGGGTTTCCCAGGTGAAGATCGGAGAAGGAGAGGCCGGCCCAGGGAAAGAGTGAGAGGCTCAGATCCCCCTTGATGGAAAAGGGCCTCCCCATGGCCGCGGAAACCCTCTCCTCGATCTCAGGCCTGTATTTCTGGACATCCACAAACAGGGGTATGGTAAGAAGCGCCACAATCAGGAGCACAATAAGGGCCCCTATTGAAATTAATATCCATTTTAAGGCCTTGCCCATGCCCTACCTCCGTGTTTTAAAAGGATTTTTTATGACCCTCAGGCGCCCATTTTTTTCATGATGTCATCCACAAAGGCAGCCACCACCCGCATATCATCCTCGTTGGGCCTGCCCTACATATCTTATGATTTCTTTCCTTGACTCACAAGAAAATAATTCCCTATACTCATGTGGGAGATGGCGGGGGCGTTAAATAATCTATTGCGTCTTGAAATTTTTGGAGGGAGATATGGAAAACAGCAAGGAAGCGATCGTTGAGACCAGGGCGGGCAGTATCGAGGGTGTTTTTAAAGAGGGTCTCTATGTGTTCAAGGGCATACCCTATGCAGCTCCCCCTCTGGGCGAGCTGCGCTGGCTCCCCCCCCGGCCGGTTCAGCCATGGGAGGGTGTTCGCCAGGCCAGGGAATTCGGGGCAGTAGCCCCTCAGAACCCCTTGCTTGAGAGCGGAATCGAAGCCTTAAGCATTGAGGGGCCTCAGGATGAAGATTGCCTCTATCTGAATATATGGACGCCTGGTCTTGACAGCGGCCGGAGGCCTGTGATGGTCTGGATCCACGGCGGTGCATTTATCATCGGAGCCGGGAGCCAGTCCGTATATAATGGACATTCTCTTGCAAGGCGCGGGAGCACGGTAATAGTCACGATGAACTACCGTCTGGGGGCCCTCGGCTTCATGAATCTAAAAGAGGTTACCGGCGGTAAAATCCCTGCCACGGGAAACGAGGGGCTGCTTGATCAGGTGGCGGCCCTTCAATGGGTTCAGGACAATATTACCTCCTTCGGCGGCAACCCCGATAATATAACCGTTTTTGGGGAATCGGCCGGGGGGATGAGCATAGGATGTCTCTTGGCCATGCCCGCGGCCCGGGGAAAATTTCAGAAGGCCGTTCTTGAGAGCGGCGCCGCCAACACGGTCGGGGCTCTTGAAGAGGCGGCAGATATTACGAGGCAGTATCTTGAGATACTTGGAACAAATCCGGATGATATAGATTCCCTGCGTTCCCTCAGCGTCAAACAGCTCCTTTCAGCCCAGCAGGAGTTAGGGGATAAGATTCGCGAAGCCACCCACAGGATTACCCCCTTTCAGCCCCTGGTGGACGGCGATGTAATACCCGAATTACCCATTGATGCGATCAAAAAAGGGTCTGCCAGGGATATCAAAGTCCTGGCCGGGACCAACCTTGAAGAAATGAGGCTCTTCGGTGTAATGGACCCGGGGTTGATCAACCTGGACGAGGCGGGGATGGTCAAGCGTCTGGAGGAATTAATACCCGCCAAACATGTGGCAGGCCTGATAAAGACCTATCAGGAGGCGCGAAAAAACAGGGGTGATGCCACGGGCCCCTCGGAATTGCTTATGGCTATTCAGACCGACATGATGTTCAGGATGCCGGCCGTAAGACTTGTGGAGGGCCAATGCGACAATGGTCAACGCGCCTATAACTATCTATTCACATGGAAATCTCCGGTAATGGGGGGAATTTTGGGTGCCTGTCACGCCCTTGAAATGGGATTTGTCTTTGGGGAATATGACGATACTTTCTGCGGTTCCGGACCAGAAGCCGATGCACTTTCAAGATGTATTCAGGAGGCCTGGCTTTCCTTTGCACGGACGGGAGATCCCACCTGTGAGGCAATCGGGACCTGGCCGCCCTATTGCGACAAGCGCGCGACAATGATACTGGATAAGGAGTGCCGTATTGAGGAGGCCCCCTATGAGGAAGAGCGCGGCGCCTGGGATGACTTCGGGATGGTCTTTACAAAACCCATATGATGCCTCCATGATAAGGAGAAAAATATGAGCGAAGAGACGGCAAGCAACGCGAATATGGACAGGTCGGGGTGGGTAGATATTTCAATACCTCTGCGGGACAACATGGTTCACTGGCCGGCAGACCCTGTTTCCCCTTCTATCAAGCGTATAATGGACGTGGACAGGGGTGACAGGGTCACCATGTCCCAGATTAACATAAATTCCCATAATGGAACACATATGGACGCGCCCCTCCATTTCATATACGGGGGAAAGTCCATTGACGAGATGCCGCTGGATACTGCAATCGGTATCGCGCGGGTCATTGAGATCATGGACAATCAATCCATAAGACCGGATGAACTGGAAAGCCATGACATACAGCACGGTGAGCGTATCCTGTTCAAGACCCTGAACTCCTCAAGGGTGTACCGTACGGACGAGTTTGTTGAGGATTGCGTATCCCTTTCCCCTGATGGAGCCCGCTTCCTCGTTGAGAAGAAGATACGTTTAGTGGGCCTGGACTATTTATCCATCGGCAGCATCAAGGATCACGCAGCTCTGGTGGAGACCCATGAGACACTTCTTAATAATGGCATCTATATCATTGAAGCCATTGATCTGTCTGGGGTCGATGCAGGCCAGTATGAGCTGATTTGCCTGCCCATAAGGCTTGAGAAGGGTGACGCCGGTCCGGCCCGTGCCATTCTGAGGCCGGTGTAGGCGTACCAAGGACGGCAGGGCTCAGGGCCAAGGAAGCGAAGGGGCATGAATGAATGATAGTGAAAAGTCATACAGGGAGGTCACGATTTTTCTAAAAGAATCACAAAATAAATATTTTAAGGAGGGAAAGACATGTTTGAAAAGCCCGACAATTGGAAGGAACTCACTCCCCAGGAAAAATTCGCTAAAAGGATGGACTCCTTAGTTGAAGGAAAAGGCATTCAGTTTATAAACCCCGAGGCGGAAGCGGCTTATAAGGAACGTGCCACATTATTAAGAGATGCCCTCGAACTTAAAAAAGAACCCGCGCGGGTTCCGGTATTCGTCGGGGTGTCGGACTATGCCGTAAAACGGGCCGGTTTTACGGCCCGGGACTCGATGTATGAACCTGAAAAGCTCATTGAACCCCTTATCGCCTTTCAGAAGGAATTCCCTTCCGACATGGCATTCGTTATGGCCGGCGGCGGGGGTAAGGCCCTCGAGCACTTGGACTACAAGCTATATAAGTGGGCGGGGCACGGATTGCCCGATAAACAGGGCTACCAGGCGGTGGAAGGGGAATATGTCACAAGAGACGAGTATGCAAAACTTATAGAGGACCCTTCCGGCTTTTTCATGCACACATACCTCCCCCGCGTCTTCGGTGAACTCGGGGCCCTGCGTATGCTTCCGTTGTTACCGATGATTCAGGAGCTTCCCCTGGTGCCTTCCGCCCTTGTCCCCTTTGCCATGCCTGACCTGCAGGCGGCCTTGAACAAGATAATCGAAGCCGCTAACCTTATGATGAAGGACCTGATGAGCGCAGGGGCCCTGGCCGGACAGATAGTGGCCAACGGTTTTCCGAGCCTTTTTGGTGGGTTTTCAAAGGCGCCTTTTGACGCCATAGGAGACACATTGCGGGGTACAAGGGGAATCATGACGGATATGTACCGCAATCCGGACCTTGTTTTGGAGGCCTGCGAGCGTTTTGTTCCCCTGATGATCGAGGGAGGGATAGCTACGGCTGAAGCTAGGGGAGGAATCGTTATAATGATGGTGTTGCACAAGGGCGCGGACGGCTTCATGTCCCAAGACCAGTTTGAAAGATTTTACTGGCCTACTCTCAAAAAGGTGCTGTTGGGTATTGCCGAAGAAGGGCTACTTCCATGGTGTTTCGCCGAAGGATCCTATAACAGTAGGCTGGAAACGATCTCTGACTTTCCCACAGGTATGGCCGCCTGGTATTTTGATAAAACCGATATGCATAGGGCAAAAGATATTCTGAAAAACAAGGCCTGTATCCTCGGTAACGTGCCGACCTCTATAATGTCAACCGGCACCCCGGAGCAGGTATACGCCTATTGCAAGGACCTCGTTGAGTACTGCGGAAAAGGCGGAGGCTTTATCCTGACCAACGGAGCCACGGTGGATACAACCACGGACGAGAACATCAGGGCCATGCTGGATTCCGTAAGATAGGGAAATCAATGAATGGTGCCGGGAAGGCCCCTTAATCATGTAAAATTAAGCCCTTGAAAAAAGTCCAGGCCTATCTACTTGACACGGGGGATAGCGATGTGATATCTACTGCCCGCAGGTTGAAAATCCTTAAAGTTCCATAGATAACTTAAGTCATTGATAATTAAACGATTATCTCACTTTTTTGAACAAAAACCCGAAAATCGAGAGGCCGTAACCCACCGAAAAAGAGGCCCTGAAAATAATAGAATCATAACCCAGACAAGGTCCCGGAGGCCGGGTTTTTCCCGAGCCCCTGAAATAATACACTGTTTCAATTTTTAGCGCCATGCTCTTTGACACTGACTGCCGGACGGCCGATATTGACAGGGAAGCGGCTGTCACCATAGATCCGTTCGGCTCCAATGATCCTTAGCATCCAAATCATCGTTGATCAACCGGGTGGGTCTTTTTGGTCCGCCTTGTATCTATATATCTATGTAGCTTTTTTTCCATGGCTTTCTTCCTTTTCCCACGGCCGTGGGAAGGGTTGAATCAGGATCGCCCAAGTCGGGTGCGGCGATGGAGATTAAGAACAATTTCCGCTATCCGAGTCCTTAAGGAAGAGAAATGGAGGGATTTTGACTGGTATTTGAGATACGGAAAGGAGGGATAATAAAATGAAAAACAGAATCATGACGTGGTCCTTTGTATTCATGGTAACTGTATTATTCCTAACCGGTATTTTCCCCGCGCATTCACTTGCCAAGGACAAGATTATTATCGGCCAGGCGGCCTCCCTGTCAGGTCCGCTCGCTCCCAGTCACGGATTCGTAAGCGCTCCCTACTATGATTATTGGGTCAAGGTTGTCAATTCATCAGGCGGTATATACGTAAAAGAGTATGGCAAAAAACTACCCGTAGAGCTTCTTATATATGATGATAAATCTGACACCGGTACGATGACCAGGCTCCTGGAAAAATTGATTATGGAGGAGAAGGTTGATTTCCTGTTACCCCCCTGGGGCACGGCCATGCACTTTGCCGCAGCACCTATCGCCAATAAACACGGCTATATACTCATCGGCGGCGCCGCTGGTGCCATGAAGCTCAAGGACTTTGGCGCCAACCTGCCCTATTATTTTCAGACCTTGAATTTTGCAGAGACACAGGTGCCTGTCCTTGTTGACATTCTCGATGAACTTGGGGTGAAGAAAGTTGCGGTAATATGTCATGACGATCTCCACGGGGCTGAGAACGCTGAGGCGGCGTTGCCCGCGTTGGCTGAACGGGGGATTGATGTTGTGTTAAAGAAGAGCTACCCGATGGGTGTTAAAGATTTATCCCCTCAATTAAAGCAGGCGAAGTCGCTCAATGCCGACGCGTTTATCGGTTTTAGCTATCCGGATGAGGTAATGCTTGTTACTGGCCAGGCGATTGCACTTGGCATGGATTTCAAGGTATTCGGATTTACTGTGGGCCCGGCCTTTACATTTTACACAGGTGCCTTTGGCCCGGCTGCAGAGGGGGTTATCGGCGGCGGGGCCTGGAACGAGAAGAGTTCTCCCAAGGCGAAAGAATTCTCCGAGGATTTTAAAAAGGTCATGGGACAAGATATGGGTAATTATTGGGGAGCGCTGACCTGGTACTCCTCCTTGCAACACTTTCAGCAGTGTATCGAGAAGGCCGGGACCCTGGACCAGAAAAAGATAAGGGATATAATGGCCACGGAGACCTTTGACACGGCTCTGGGACCCTTCAAATACGATGAGAGGAGAATCTTTGTAGATCATCCCGGAAATTGGGGCCAGTGGCAAAAGGGGGTATTTGAAGTCATAGATCCCGGGTCCAAGCGAACAGCGGCTCCCATATTCAAACCCGCGTGGCCAAAGAAGCAGTAGCTCAAGTCGTCGGAATGGATTCCGAGTTTAGAATGACTTATGTGATTTAAAAGAGATTTTTTAAGGAAGAAAGGAGGTGAAAAGCGGGAAAGTGGAAAAACATAAAGGATATTGATTTTTCCTGCAATTGAGAATTTACGTGAGATTTTTATGGAGTATGTGAAGTCATTTAATAATCTCTAAGAAAGGAGGGACATAATGAAAAAAAGAGTCCTATTCGGATTTTTCCTGTTTACAATATTCGCAGCGGTACTGGTAGCTGTCTGCCCCACAAATTCATTAGCCAAGGATAAAATCGTTATTGGTGCATCGAGATCCCTTTCAGGCCCATTGGCCTTTTTTGAAGAAAACGCCTTCGGACCCCTCTATAAGATGTGGGTTAAGAAGAAAAACGCCGAGGGTGGGATCTATGTAAAGGAGTATGGTAAAAAATTGCCTATTGAGATGCTCGTCTATGATGATAAGAGCGACATGGGCACCATGACGCGACTCCTGGATAAGTTGATCATACAGGATAAGGTGGATTTAATATTCCCCCCCATCAGCACAGCCTTTCTTTTTGCGGCCAGCGCGATCGCCAACAGGCACCACTATGTATTGATAGGCGCCGAGGGCGGTGCCACGAGCCTCAGTGAGCAGATGGACAAGGTGCCCTATTTCTTTATGGTCCTTGAATTTTCCAACCACTACCAGATGCCGGTGATGGCAGATGTATTTGAGGAGATTGGCGTAAAGAGCGTGGCCATAAACTTTATCGAAGACCTTCACGGCATAGAGTATTCCGGCCAGGCCTCCAACGATTTAAGCAAAAAGGGCATTGAGATAAAGATGATCAAGAGCACCCCGCCGGACATCAAGGACGTATCACCTATCCTGAAAGAGGCCCAGAGGCTCAATGTGGATGCCTATATCTCCTTTACCTATCCCCCGGTCACCTTCCCCACGGTCTTGACTGCCCAGGCCATCGGCTATAACCCGAAAGTCATGTTCCTCGGACCCGGCGGCAATTTCGAGGTGATCAAAAATGTATGTGGCGTGGATACCATTGAAGGAATCATGAGTGAAGGGGCCTGGAATGAAAAATCCTCCCCGGCCCACGCACAATTCGTCAAAGATTTCCTGGCGGAGGGTAATAAAAGAAGTCAACTCGACTGGTGGGGACATGATGTGTACTGGTGCTCCCTGGAGGTCCTGGAGCAGGCTATCCTGAAGACCGGTTCCCTTGACCATGAGAAGCTAAGGAAATGTATAGATACTGAGAAGTTCAATACGATCCTGGGCGAGACCTGGTTTGAGGACCAGATGCTTGCAAGGCCCTGTTACGCCGGCCAGGTCGGACAGTGGCAGAAGGGCATATTTGAGGTGATTGGCCCAGCAGGGCCCAAACGCACTGCGGCGCCCATATATCCAAAGCCGCCTTTCCCGGCCCCGAAAGCAAAGTAATAAAACAGGCTTAGATCTGATAGTTCATAGTTCATATGGCCCGGCAGGCTGTCCCAGAGGAACCGAAACCATGCGGATCATGATTCCGAATACTCTGGACAGCCTGCATTACATCTACCCAAATTCAGGATAAGTTCACTATGCTCGAAAACATTCTTGATGTCTTGATCGCAGGCCTGCTCCTTGGCGGGCTCTATGCCATAAGCGCCGTGGGGCTCAGCCTGCAATATGGTGTGGCCAGGGTTTTTAACATCTCCCACGGCGAATTCATCATGTTAGGGGCCTTTGCCACCTGGATGTTGTATGTCTCGGCAGGCATAAACCCCTTGATCTCTCTTGTAATCTGCGGTCCTTTTATCTTTCTGATCGGCTTTTTTCTCCACAAGACCCTTTTCAGGAGCCTCCTGACTTCATCTCCGAACATGAATATTTTTGAGGGCAAATCCATGCTGGCCTGTTTCGGTCTTTACTTTATCATCCAAAATTTTGCCATATTAATATGGGGGGCCGATTTTAAGGGATACTCCTATTTAAATGTGGGGGTCAATCTGGGGGGAGCGGTATTTGCCGCCAATAGACTGGTAACGCTTGTATATGCCATCGTGATTGGCACGGTTTTCTTCCTTTTTCTGGCCTTTACCCGCATGGGCAAGGCGATCAGGGCGGCGGCCCAGGACCCCAAAACGGCCGGACTCATGGGCGTAAACATCAACCAGGTCCTGGCCCTCTGTTTTGGTTTCGGGGCCGTGATGGCCGGTTTTGCCGGGGCACTTATCAGCATGTGCTACCCCATTCAGGCGACCATGGGCATGGAATATACGATCATTGCCATCATCGTGGTGGCCTTAGGCGGCATGGGGAGTATTCTCGGGAGTTTTTTAGGTGGGTTTATCCTGGGATTTGTGGGCAGCGTTGTCACCGCCATCGAGCCAAGCCTCTATCTTGTCGTCTTTTATTTTATCTTTTCACTACTGCTTCTGGTAAGACCAAAAGGAATATTAGGGAAATAGGGAAATGGATATTGCCACATTAAAAACAACGAAAAGCATCATCACAGGGGTGATCCTTCTTGTCATATTGGCCATTTTGGCCACCTTGCCCCTTTATGGGCCGGGATACCCCGTGATCCTTTTGAGCAGCGTCCTAATGTATGTGATCCTGACGGTAGGCTGGGTGATCTTCTCAGGTCCTACCGGTTATATCTCCCTGGCGCCGGCCGCCTTTTTCGGGTTCGGCATCTATACCTCAGCCATCATAGGGGAGGCCATACCCTTTGCCGTGGTCGTTTTTATCGGTGGGATGGCCAGTTTCTGTCTCGCAATAATCGTTGGGGCCCTGACCCTGAGGCTTAAGGGTATCTATTTCGCCGTTTTTACCTTCGGTCTCCTTATGCTTATTGCGAGCGCTGTCAACTATTATGAAATCCATTTTACGGGCACGCGCGGCCGGTTCGTCATGATCAAAGACTATAATTTGATCTATTTGTACATGCTTGGAATTTTTGTACTGCTGATGATCGCAGCGTATATCATAAAAAATTCCAAATATGGCCTGGCCCTGATGTGTATCGGCCAGGAAGAGGAGGCTGCAGAACATACCGGGGTCAATGTGGTTATGGTGAAGGTAATCATCTTTGCCGTCAGCGCCTTCTTTATGGGCGCGGCCGGCAGTGTCATGGCCACAAAATGGACCTATATAGATTCGGGTATTGCCTTTTATATGCTATACTCTTTTATGCCGGTGTTGATGGCCCTGTTCGGCGGTATGGGTCAGCTTTATGGCCCGATCATAGGCTCGGCCATTTTTACCTACCTGGAAGAAATCCTGATAACACGGTTCCCGGAGATATATATGCTCATTTTCGGCTTCATCCTGGTGATTGCCATCCTGTATCTGCCGGACGGGCTGGTCGGGTTGATACAAAAGTTGTGGAAACAATTTTCAGAGAGGAAATATGCCGATACTTGAAGGTAAAGGTGTCACCAAATATTTCGGCGGTTTGGCCGCCGTATCAAACGTGGACTTTAGCGTGGAACAGGGTGAAGCCCTGGGTCTTATCGGCCCCAACGGCGCCGGGAAGACAACCCTGTTCAATTTGGTATCCGCTGCATTATCGACCACCTCAGGGTCAATACGGTTTAAAGGGGAAAACATTACGGGACTGAAGCCCTATAAGATATGCCGTATGGGGATTGCCCGGACCTTTCAAACGGTCAAGATTTTTCCCGACCTGCCTGTGATAGCCAATGTCATCCTGGGCCTGCATTTTGGAGTGTCGGGCAAGATGTCTTCGGGGGAAAAGACAAAGAGGGCTGCCGAATATCTTGATTATGTTGGTCTGTCAGCCGTGCAGATGATTCCTGCCAAGGATCTTACCTTGTCCAACCAGAAGAGACTCGAAGTGGCAAGGGCCCTCGCGACCGACCCCGAGCTCTTATTGCTTGATGAAATCATGGCCGGGCTAAATCCCACTGAGGTGGGCCAGGCCATGGAGTTGGTCGGCCGGATACGTGAAAAGGGAATCACGGTCGTCATGATCGAGCACGTTATGAAGGCGATCATGAACGTATGTGACCGGATCATTGTCCTCCATCACGGGGCAAAGATCGCTGAGGGGACACCCCGGGAGGTCGCTAACAGCGAAACAGTTATCAAGGTATATTTAGGAGACAAGGCCCATGCTCGAAGTTGACAACCTCGACACTTTTTACGGCAAGATACAGGCATTGTGGGGGGTTTCTCTATTAATCAATGAAGGGGAAATAGTAGCCCTTGTGGGAGCCAACGGAGCCGGTAAGACGACTCTTCTCAACACCATATCCGGCCTGATGCGTCCGGCCTCAGGCAGCGTGACGTTCCTTGGAAGGAGAATTGACGGCCTGAAATCTCACAGGATTGTGGAATTGGGTATTTCACATATCCCCGAGGGGCGGAAACTCTTTCCTGAAATGTCGGTTCGTGAAAATCTGGAAATGGGCGCCTATACCAAACGTGTATGGAAACAGAAGAAGGAGATACTTGAAAAAGTATATGGGCTTTTTCCTGTTCTCGAGGCGAGGCAGGGGCAAATGGCAAGGACCCTGAGCGGCGGTGAACAGCAGATGGTGGCCATGGGCAGGGGTCTGATGTCAAGACCCAAACTGTGCTTCATTGACGAGCCCTCTTCCGGCCTGGCTCCCCTGGTGGTGGATGAGATCTTTCAGATCATAGAGGGGCTCCGGAGCCAGGGCATTGCCATCTTCCTTATAGAGCAAAATGTCCAGCAGACCCTGGAGATAGCGGATAGGGCCTATGTCCTGGAAACCGGGCGGATAATCCTGGAAGGCGAAAGCAAAAAACTGCTTCAGGAGGAACTTATTAAAAAGGCGTACCTGGGACTCTAATTAGATATAGACACCATGTTAACCCATTTTGAAAGATTCAAATTTTCTTGTCTTTTCTTGAATCCTCTTTCAATTCCTGATATCCCCTAGAAAGGCGTCACTACCCTGAATCCCCTGAGCTTCTCGCAGAACTCTAATAATGCCGTCACTCAGATTCCCGCCCACGGGCGGGAATAAACTCCAGCCGGTCGAAGATTCCGGTTTGTCGGAGAGTCCGGAAGCCCTTGCAATTGAGCATTCTCTGCAGCTTGCTACAGGGTTTCCTCATAACGTCATTCCTGCGAAAGCAGGAATCCAGGAAAAGTTCTCTGGATTCCGGGTCAAGCCCGGAATGACAGGAAAAGAACTGGATGTTGTATCCTGCTGATACCCTGCACCTTGTTGCAGAGAAGCGGAAATCCCGCTTGCGGGACTGCAGGGTCATTCATTAAACTGGTAATGAAAGGTTTGTATGAATAATATCAAGGCTATAGGATTTGATCTCTTCAATACATTAATAACCGTAAATCCACAGACCCTGGTGATAGCGATCGGAAGGCTTATAGACAGTCTCAGGGAGAGCGGTTTTTCCATCGAAGAGAAGGCCTTTAAAAGGGCCTATCGCGAAAAGGCCTTTGAGTTCGTTGAGCAGGCGAGAAAGGAGGGCCGGGAAACCCATAACAGATTCTGGATCAGCGCCGCGCTTCAGGAGGGTGGAATCCTTATTTCTCCAGATGACACAAGGATAGGTGATGCAATAGAGCGTTATTTTTCAGCCTTTTACGAAAATACCCTTCTTATCCCGGGGACGGAAGCCATGTTATCGGCCCTCAGGGACCGTTATCCCCTCGGCTTACTCTCCAATTTCACCCATGGCCCGGCGGCCAGGGAGATCCTCAGGCGCAAGGGTCTCAACAGCTTTTTCAAGACCATTATCATCTCGGGTGAGCTGGGTTTTCGCAAACCTTACTATAAAATTTTTCAGGCCCTCTGTGAAGGACTTGAGGCCCCCGTAGATCAGATATTATATGTCGGCGATGATCCCGACCCTGATATCCACGGGGCAAGAGAGGCCGGATTGCAGCCCGTATGGATGACCTATGTCAAGGACAACAATATCCCCATGGCCAGGGGACTGCTCTTGAGCGATACTGAAAAACCTGACTTTGAAGTGCCGAGGATTTCCTCCTGGCAGGACCTGTTTTCCCTCCTTAAGTTCTAGGAGACCGGTTTATTATACCACTTCACCTGCCATGAAAATCCGTTGATATTTTGAACAATATATGTAAGATACCGCCACGAACAGTAAATATTTCTGACAGGATTTACCGGATTGACAAGATATTATTGTTTTGAAAAAAAATCCTGATGATCCTGTCTAAAAAATAATGTTCGCTTTAGTATGTATTAAAAAGATATCAAAGATCTTAGAAAAGGAGATAAATGACATGGGCCATTGGTTGTGGACCCATGTCATTTTTTTTAAAGGAGTTGGAACAAAATAACAAAAAGCCATGGCTACTCGCCTATCTAATACTTCTTGGAGGACTACCGCCCCTCACAACTGATATGTATCTCCCTGCGTTGCCCAGGATGGTGGAGCAGTTCGGTGCCTCTCTGGGACTGGTTAACCTGACACTGGTCCTTTTTTTTGTTTTTTTCGCTACTTCCATACTCATATGGGGGACCCTGTCGGACAAATACGGGAGAAAACCCATTATTATATTCTGCATGTCGCTCTATATTGTTTCCAGTCTTTTGTGTTCAATTGCCGGGGGAGTTTATCAGCTAATCGTTTTTCGCGTCATGCAGGCCATCGGAGGCGGGGCTTCCGTGGCCGTCTCCATGGCCATCATGAAGGACGTTTTCGAAGGGAGGGAGCGGGAGCGGGCCCTTTCCTTTGTAAGTATTTTCATGGTCATAGCACCGATTACCGCTCCAACGATAGGGGCATTGATTCTCAAGGTGATGTCCTGGCGAGGCATCTTCATGGTGTTGGCCGGATTTGGGGCCATCGCGCTTACGGGGGCATTATTCCTTAATGAAACCGCCAGGAAGGATCCTGATAAAGGGATATTCAGGACGCTCGCAAACCTCTTAACGGTCTTGAGGAATCCCGGATTTGCCTATCCCCTGCCTCTGTTCGCGTTGATGTCTTTTCCGGTGTTCATTTTCATAGGGTCTTCCTCGGATATATATATTACCCGCTTTGGGCTTAGTGAACAGATATACGGTCTATTTTTCGGGGGCAACGCAATGTTTTCGGCCATCGGACCAGTGATTTTCATGGTAGTATCCAGATATTTCCGGACCCAGAAAATAATTGCGGCATCTTTCTTCCTGACCCTTTTAAGCGGCCTGTGTGTTGTCCTTTTGGGGAGTAAAGGGCCTCTACTTTTTGCCCTCTCCGTGGTGCCTTCGACCATGGCTGCGTCCATGCTCAGACCTCCGAGCGCCAATCTCCTGCTCGAACAGGTAAAAAAGGACGCGGGTGCCGCTTCCTCACTCATGAATTTTTCTTTCGTTTTTATCGGCAGCATGGGGATGTATTTTATTTCACTCGGTTGGGGCAACAGGATACTTATGGTGGGACTGGTTTATGCAATGGTAGGGATGATCAACCTGTCTCTGTGGCCGCTTGCCTGGAAGAAATGCGGGACAGCTTTAAGGCCGTCTTAATTGTCCTCCAATGTTATCCATTCTCGGTGATATCTACCCGCTTGGTAGCCTGTGAACAAAGATGATACCGGCGCGGGGCGCAGGGCGTAAGGCACAAGGAAGAAAAAAGCGGAGTTATGTTTCACCCTGAGCCCTGTGCCTGGTGCCTTGAGCCTCTTTTATAGATATCGCCTTGACAGGGCCTCATTTTTTAAATATCTTCGCAAAAAAATAATTAAAGGAGATCTCAAATATGAAAGTTCTTTTTTTTGGACCAAACGGCAGCGGCAAAGGGACCCAGGGCGCGATCGTCAAAGAGAAACTAAATATTCCCCATATAGAGACAGGCGTTATTTTCAGGGACAATATCTCCAGGGGTACGGAACTCGGCAGGGAGGCAAAGGGATACATCGACAGGGGTGAGCTCGTGCCCGACAGCATCACCATACCCATGATTCTTGACCGCCTCAAGGAGGATGATTGTAAAAACGGCTGGCTCCTGGATGGATTCCCCCGGAACCTTACCCAGGCCCAGGAGTTAGACAAGGCCCTGAAAAAGGAAGGAATTACACTCGACATAGTCATTGAGATGGTCCTTGACAGGCAAATAGCAAAGGACCGGATAATGGGCCGGCGTCTTTGCGTGAATGACAACAATCATCCCAATAACGTCTTTATCGATGCCATAAAGCCTGCCGGTGACAAATGCCGGGTCTGCGGCGGGGAGCTCAAGACGAGGTCCGACGACCAGGACGAGGAGGCCATTGATAAGCGTCACAACATCTATTACGACACGGCCACGGGCACAATGGCCGCTGTTAATTACTATAAAAACCTTTCATCTCAAAACAACGGGGTACCCAGGATCATAGAACTGGACGGGAGACCGGGCGTAAAAGAGGTCTCGACGGAACTCCTTGAAAAACTCAAATAGCTGAGCCGAACCTGAATGTGGGTCAGTTATTTTAATATTGTACGGCTTATCACCAAAAGGGTTGGTAGATGATAAGGATTCAAGGGTTTAAGGGTTCGAGGTTTCGAGTGAAATGCTCAAAAAATACAATGAATCAAAAATAAGACTTGAATCCTTGAACCCTCGAATCCTGGGCCACTTTCTCTCAAATACTTGGGATAATAGCACATTATGATTAAATATAGGTATGGGCGTATTTCCTTATGTGGTGGCCTTCAAGGACATGAAACTGCCTGATCTTTTTTAGGGTCACAGGTGAGAAGATTCCTATGGGCAGGTATATGATCTTTTTGCCGTGTCTCGCAGCCATGCTACGGCACCAGCCTGAAGGGGGAGTTCCTGCCACATATACCACGTTTTTTTCCGTGCAATAGTCGATAGCGGCCATAAGCAGTCTTTCTGGCTTGTTCCTTGCCATGTTGAAATAGTGGTCTTTCCAGATATCAAAGACCCTCATGGGAGGATAGGTAAGCATAAACCCACCGTACTGGCACCTGCTTATGCCCGGCCCGTCCATGACCTCGCCCGCCGGACTGCTGTAAAAGGACATATCCGATTCCTGGTCATGTTCCCCCAGCCAGGTTACCCGCCATGGAAAGTTCTCCTTTCCTTCCTTATCGGGGAAGTCCGGGTCAAAAATGACCACCACAGAACCCACCTTTCCCCTCATGGGCCTGTTTTCCTTGACGTATATCCTGCCCCTCGGCAATTCCCTTATGGTCTGTCTTATATCAAGCCCGTCCAACATGGAACTCTCAAAGGGGACAATCCTATTGTTATCATCGGATTTTATCTCCATGGCCCTTTTCATGACATGCCGGCCGTAACCCTCTATAACGACGTCTTCCGGCGGATAGGAGCAGATATACATGCCCTTGAAATCCCTCTTCCATTCCCCCGGGATTTTTTCCATGATCCTTTTTTTTACCGGGAGGGGGACCAGTCGCCTTCGGAAGGTCTTGAACCTCCTGTGAAACCTTATCCTCTTCTGGTCGAGAAACAGGTCCTCACCGCTCAGACGCAGCACGGGGAGCCCTGGAGTGTCGGTCTGCCAGGGATAATCACTCCCGCTTTCCCAGACCTCATAGGCGAAGTTATCATCCGCGGCGCCCCTGGCAGCCACGATAAGTTGATAAAAATTGGGCACGAGATTTCCAGTGAGGAGCGAATAGTTCCTGGCAAACCTGTGAAAGACCCTGATCTGGTTGCGTGATAACTCCTCTTTGCTGTTCTTCAAGTAGTTTTTTCTGGCAATGTCCATCAGTTCGCTGTTTGTCCTCAACCGATCCGGCGGATCCATGCCTTTTTCAGACCTGAAACGTTCGTATCTGGCGGTCAGAAAGGGGATCTCTGTGAGGATCTCTCTGCTTGAATCCCTGTGAAGGTGAGACAACCCCACCCCTTTTCTCTGTACCCTTCCGATGACCTCGGCCTGTGGCCTGTCGAGGATTTCAAGGAGTCCAGGGAGATGGTGCAGACCTCCCACGCAAAGGATCCTTTCACCCATATCGCTCAGTCGTTGGAGGTGGAAGGCCATGGTCATTTCCCTGAGCCGGTCCTCTGTCGGACTGGGGGTATCCCTGTGGGTCTGCAGATAGGCCTGACAGTACATATAGTGGCCGATCTTATTGACCGCGTAAGGGTCGGGCATGGGTGAGGGGTCAAAGGGGTAGCTTTCGGTGTCACGATCTATGAAATGAATTGGAACGTCATTTTCCAAGGCCATTCTAAGGGCCTCCACCTGCCCGTCCGTGGGTTCCAATAAAAGATATATTAAGGTCCCGTCACTCTCCTCATAGTGGACGACTGAAAGGAGGGGCAGCCTCTTTATCCCCTGGATTATGTGTCCTCCAAGAGTCATGGGGTATTCAACGGCAACATGGTCGGGCATGAAGCGCTCGAACTGCCGCCTCACCTCAAGGGCGAACTCCATCCTGTTATGGAGAATGGGGACAAAGCGGACGTTCTTCCATTCGATGTTCCTATTCGTCATCATAGATATCTTCGCTCATATCCTGGAAATATTCGGCAGCCACCGGATCCAGGATCATGGCGGCGGACTCTTTCATGTATTCGAAGATCCTCCTTTTTTTATCCATAGACGACATTCGTTCGCCGCTTTCAAAGAGTCTTTTGAGGGCGTAACGTGCTATATTGATACCGTCCCTCACGGAATAGCGCTCGTTGGCCTCATGGGAGGCCTGAAGAAAATCCACCACGTATTCCAGGATCTCATCATCAGCAAAGGGGAGGTTCGCCTTGAGGATCAGGAGTTCCTCTTCGCGTTCAGGGAAATCGATGAATATCTGGGGCTGAAGCCTCGAATGAATATAATCGGGAAGTTCAAAGGTGCTCGCGTCGTCGTTCATGGTTGTGCAGAGGCGAAAATCCGAGTGGGCCTTTATCTTGACGCCCGTCACAATGGACTCCACGTAGCGTCTCCTGTCCATGAGTGGGGCAAGAGAGGCCCAGCTCTTTTCGCTCATCCTGTTACCCTCATCGATGACGGCAATGCCGCCCTTTAGCATGGCCGATACGATCGGGCTGGCCATGTATCTGACTTTACCCGTTTCGGAGATTACCGGGGTGACGATAAGGTCTTCGGGTCTCGTGTCCATGGTGGCCTGGAATAGATAGACCGGCCTGTTCAAGGTGCGTCCCGCGTGATAGGCGAGGGTTGTCTTTCCCACGCCAGGTTTGCCTATAAGGCGTGGATTCAGGGGCAAATCTTCATCACCTATAACCATCCAGGCGGCCAGCACCTGGGTTATCAACTCATCCTGCCCCACCCAGATCATGGGGACTTCGTCGGGTTGAGTCAGATAGAGCTCAATCCCTTCTATTATTACCTTTTCCATATAACTTTTTATTCTCCTAACTCGCTACGGAGTACATCGCCGTGTATTAATTCCCCGGCGATGCCACCGGATGAATGAAATTATACATTTAATAATCTAATAATACCACAACTTCAGGTCAATATCAGAACATTCCTTTAGACCGAAGTGGTTGACTGGTCTGATAATAGGGTGTAATAAAAAAGGTCAAATGGGCGAAAACATTAAAAAAGAGACACGGGCCTATGGCTTGAGAATCCTCCTTTCGAGCCACCCGGCAATAAGAAGGCTCAAGCGGAATAACATCCCCACCAGCCACGGAAACAGGTTCTGGACATCGAGCTGGCTGTTGATGGACTATTTCAGACGAGAGGGGCTAAGAGAGGGATCGAGGGTGATGGAAATCGGATGCGGTTGGGGGCTCTTAGGCATCTACTGCGCGAAAAGGCACGGGGCCCTGGTGACAGGAGTTGATATCGACCCTGATGTCTTTCCCTTCCTGAGGCTTCACGCGGACATTAACAGGGTCAAAATTTCTTTTATTAAAAAGAGTTTTGAGGGTTTAAGATTAAAAAACCTCATAAATACCGATATCCTTATGGGTGCTGATATCTGCTTCTGGGACGACATGGTGACGCCCTTGCGAAGGCTGATCCGGCGGGCCCTGGATGCCGGAGTCGGGCTGGTCCTCATTGCCGATCCAATAAGATCGCCCTTTGAGGAGCTGTGCAAATATTTTGTGGGTAAAAGGGGAGGGGAGCTCCTGGATTGGAACGTGAGTCGTCCCCGGAGGATCCGGGGCCAGATCCTCAGGATATCTCCTTCAGGTTAATGGGGAGACAAATACGCGTCGTCAGCGTTTGATGTTAATGAAATACCCAGCTGCCCTACTGCGGTGTGTTGGACCCCAAAAGAAGATTTAAGAGAAATCAACGATAGAATTTGGAAAATGGGTGATTAAATTTGAATACGAAAACCTTTCCTGGGGAAACCACTAATGTCCGATGCCAATGAACATGACCTCCCGGATGATCACAGCCATGATAATCACCCGGATCATGATCACCATCATGACCTGAGGGCCGTCTCGTACAGCCGTTTATGGTGGGCGCTGATCATAAACCTTGTCTTTCTTATTATAGAGATCCTGGGTGGCGTCTTGACACACTCCCTTGCCCTCCTCGCTGATGCGGGGCACATGCTTACAGATGTCGGGGCCCTGGGGCTTGCCCTGTTCGTGGCCCATATGGCCAAACGGCCGGCGACACCGGACCGCACATTCGGCCTCTTGAGGGCGGAAGTCCTTGGGGCCTTTGTCAATGGGGCCACCCTTGTCCTTATAGTGGGCCTGATCTTCTGGGAGGCATGGAAGAGGCTGGGAAAGATACAGGAGATAGACGGGCCCTTTATGCTGGTAGTGGCCGGACTCGGGCTGCTCGCAAACATCGGAAGCGCTATGATCCTAGCCAAGGGCAGGGAAGAGAACGTCAACATCCGTGGCGCCTTCCTCCATATGGTGGCCGATGCCCTCGGTTCGGTCGGCGCTATCATAGCGGGTGCGGTTATCTGGACGACCGGGTGGTACCCCGTTGACTCAATAGCCAGTGTCGTGATCGGTCTCCTGATACTGTGGAGCAGCTGGGGATTCCTCAAACAGACAATGAACATCCTCCTCGAAGCGACACCCGAACATATCGACTACATGGAGGTCAAAAAGGCCCTTGAAGATATGGAGCACATTGATGCCGTCCATGACCTACATATCTGGACCATCACTTCCGGGATGCCGGTCCTCTCGGCCCACATCTCTCTTGCACCCTGCTGCTCCGAGACGGTCCACTGGCAGGAATGCCTTGAGAACGCAAAGAAGATTCTGAAGGAGCGCTTCGGAATCGAGCACACCACCCTTCAGGTGGAGCCCGGCGATTCATCATGTGTCCAGGAATGCCAGCTTGTAGAAGATTAGGAGAAGTTCCTGTCAACAAGGACCACGGAGGTCTCGACCTGGCGTTCGGGGATGGACCAGTATTTCTTCAACAGGCGGTCCTTCTCTTCCCTTGTAACAAGCCTGAATCCATGCTTTTCATAGAACCCTATGGCCCATGCCGCGTCAGCCCACGTCCCGATCAGGATGGGTCGGTCGGTCATTTTCCTTAAGTGTGACAGTAATTTGCCGCCGGTGCCTTGACCCCTCCTGTCAGTGCGGACATAGGAGTGCCTGATGAGCGTAACATCAAGGACATCCTGGATGCCCATAACACCGACAAGATTCCCTTCTTCCTCACATCCCCAGAACACTACCCCGTCATTCATTTCACGGCGGAGCTCTTCCCGGGGCATGTAAGGCTCCTTCCACCTGTCCGCGGGGATAATGCCCTTGTAGGCCATGGCCGCGTCATTTATGATCGAGTAGATCGTCTCGAAATCACTTTCTTCGCATTTCCGTATCATGACAGTAATTCCTAAAATTTATTAGACAGGATTAACAGGATATATGGGATTTTAATATAAATACTCAAATCAAAGGATTTTCAACCGTCACTCCCATGATAACCTGGCCATGATTCAGGTCCTCAGTCCAAAGTCTATAGCAGTTGGCGCTCTGGGCCGCTACGACAATGAGCGAGTCCCAGAAAGATATCCTCTTGATGACGCTGCAATCAATAGCCTCTTTTATGATCTCCTGAGTAATAATGACCGTCTCAAACCTTTCAAAGGAATGGAGGATATCCTTTACTATCAAGGGGTCGACATTTAGCTTTTTAGTGGCTGTTATATAAAATTCCTGAATTACCTGTGTGGATATGACACCATGTAGATCGCCTTTAAGTGTTTTTAAAAGATCGCGGCACCTTTCCTGTTTGACACTGTCATAATTATCCATGGAATATACAAGGATATTTGTATCGATGAAGACCTTAGACATCGTACAGATCCTCTCTTTTCCAGCGCTGTCCCCCGGAATTCGCGTTAGCTCGATCCATAAGTCTAAAACACTCTTCGATCCAGTCTTCTGATTCTGACTTCACGGTCTGTTCAAGCATTTTTCGAATAAGGGCATTCAGGGATGTCCTATGCTTTTCAGCATATTGCCTGCTTGATTTTAACAAATCTTTATCCAATGAAATGGTAATATTAGGCATTTTTGACCTCCAATATAGATTAACACATTATATGTGCACACTGATTATGTGTCAACCATCAAATATCCTTTTCTTTCAACCTTAGCTTTTTACCCTTTACCGCCGAAGGCGGAAGAAATTTTTTGGGACGGGATGAACAGGGTTGACAGGATTTTGTTATAAGCGTTCAGCTATAAGATTAATTATAGATGATAATTTAAAACTGTATCTTAAAATTTCATGTGTATTTAAAGCAGTATAGCAATTCTGATTGCTATTCTGCCCTTGAAGATCTTTCTCAAAAATATCTAAGGTGGCGACATGTTAGCTGGATTATTGAGAAGTTACGATAATTGGAGGGATAGGATTCATAAATCGTGTCTATCCTGGTATCCTGTCAAAGATTTTTTATTCCGGGGGTAGCTCACTTAGCTGGGCCATGGAAAAGACAGGACCGTCCTTGCAGACATATTTGTCACCTAAATTGCATCGACCGCATATGCCTATCCCGCATTTCATGCGTTTTTCCAGGGAGAGGATGATCCTTTCAGGGGGGAATTCCAGCTTTGCCAGGACCGGCTGCATCAGCTTGATGACGATCGGCGGACCGCAGACAATGGCAATGGCATCATCCGCGGTTTTGATCTTCTCTTCGGTGATCGCAGGGACAAAACCTACGTTATATTTCCAGTCAGGATCATCCGTGGCATCAACCGTGATGTGCATCCGGATGTCATCCCTTTGCTCCCATTCGGCGAGCTCGTCCTTATAGAGGAGCATGCCCGGGTTCCGGGCCCCGTATACTACGGTTATATCCTTGAATTTGGCCCTGTTTTCCGGATGAAGCATATAGACGATGCTCGACCTCAGGGTGGTAAAGGCGAAGCCGCCGCCGATGATTATGACATTCCTCCCTTCCATCTCTTTCCACGGATACCAGTTACCCAAAGGGCCTCGAATACCCATGGCTTCCCCTTCCTTCATGTTGTGGAGATATTTGGTAACAAGGCCGACCTTATTGACAGTGAATTTTACAAATCCCTTTTCAGTGGGGGAAGAGGCTATGCCAATGGGGATCTCCCCCTTGCCGGCGATGGAGAGCTCGGCGAACTGCCCGGGTATATATGAGAACTTCTCTTCATCTCCAGGGTTGATAAACACAAACTTGAAGGTCTTGAGGTTTTTATCCTCGGTCTCTGTTATGATCTCTTCTATTCGGACCGGATAGGGAAGGTAAGGATTTTCCAATTAAACACCCCCTATATGAATTATCAATTGACAATTCTCAATTCTCAATTTTATTAAAGCCATTCATCAATTCCGCCACGTGCCTGATGTCAATGTTCACGGGACAGAAACGGACGCATCGCCCGCAGCCCGAGCACTGAATGCCGTTACCATATTTGTCCACGTAATACTTGAGCTTGTGCATGAATCGCTGCCTGACCCGCTGGAACTTCTTGTCCCTCGGATTGTGGCCCGATCCCTCAAGGGTGAAGAGCGGAAACATGCATGAGTCCCAGTTCCTTATCCTGTCATTCTTTTTCCCATAGACCTCGTCCTGGATATCAAAGCACCAGCACGTAGGGCAGAGATAGGTACAGGTTCCGCAATTAATGCACGCAAAGGCCACATCATGCCAAAAGGCCGCATCAAAGAGGTCATTCACGACCTTTTCACCAAGCCTGTCCGTGGGGACGCGTGATGTAATCTTCTCCCTGGCTGACTCCTCAAGCCCTTCAGCCTCTTTGAGTGCGACTCCCTCAGCTTCGATACCTCCCTCAGCCTTTCCAAGGAACTCCTCCCCCCTTTCTGTCAATCCCTTGACCAAGAATCTGTCCCCAAGGTCATAGATAAGGGCATCCAGCCCCTCTTTATCAAAGGGCCCGCCGCCGGCAGAGGTGCAGAAACAGGTGGGGCAGGGCTCATTGCAGCCGAGCCCAAGGAGAATGGTCGAGTCAAAGCGCTGTATCCACCAGGGGTCCCTGTATTCGGGGTTATCGAAATTGACTTTTACAATTTGAAAGGCATGTGCGTCGCAGGGCCTGATCCCTACAACGGCCTGGGGAGGGTACTCTTTGGGCGCCTCCTTGAGTATGTTTGCTTCCGTGTCTTCCGGATCCGTGGCGCATTCGAACATCCGCTCAGACTGGGGATATACTAATGTCTTCGGAGAAAGCCTCGTGTTTTGAAAATCAAAATCCGGCTCAATTTCCCCCTCAAGGGGGCGGAATGAATGAAAACCTCCCTCTTTTACGGGTACAAAGATCCTATAGGAATCCGTCATCCCTTTCAGGGCCTGAATCCATTTTTCCTTGGTGAATATCCTGTTGCTCATCAGACCAATCCTTTTATTCGCCTTCGCCAGAATACCCTGTGGCTTGCCACAGGGATGAATGGCGAGGTGACCCGCCGAAGCCTTTGGCGAAGGTGGGTTTTGGCTCCGGCGAATTCCGCCATGATACCCCACCGCTTATCGGAGCGAAGCGGAGATCCCGCTGGTTATTGCGGGGCGGTGGGGAGCTTCATTAAGCGGCAGGGCCGCGTAATATAAAATCGCAAAGCGATTTTATCATCTTATAAAGTCATTGTAATCATCCACTTTATACACATCCAGAGGCGGCCTCTTCTCCAGGCTCAGGCCTGCCTCCCATGAAAAGAGATCCAGGGCGTCCTTGTTAAGCTTTTTGGTGAATTGTCTCACGGGGATCTCCATGGGACATGCCCGCTCGCAGGCCCCGCAGTCGGTGCACCTCCCGGCGCAGTGATATGCCCTCAGGACATGAAAGGTCATTGTGTCCGTGGGGTCGATGCTTTTTCCCACCCACTGGGGCTGTGATTCATCCACAAAACAGGTCGGACAGTAGCACAAAGGGCAGACATCGCGGCAGGCATAGCAGCGGATGCAGGAGGAGATGGCATTAGTGAAAAAGTCCCATTTCGCATCGCTCTCCATATTCTCTATCTCTTCAACATCTTTAAATGCATTTATATCCTGCTGCTCTTCAACCAGATCGGCCACGATCTCATCATATTCCACGGGATTCCGGTGTGTGCACGTGGAGCAGTTATCCCGGAGAAAATCCTTTTTATCAAAGGTCTCCTCAAATCCTTTGCCCCGGACAATAAACCGGTCTCCGATCTCCTCCACATCCAGTATTTCCCTGTTCCCGACCGCCCTTTGCACGGCCCTGTGGTCTATCATCCCGGTACATGGGATGCCCACAATGTGCAACTGTTCACGTGTTATCTGGTTTTCCACAATGTGGGTCACTATGTTCCTGGAATTGCATCCGTTTGCGATTATTCCTATCCTGTCGGTCCTCTTGGTAAGATAATTGCAAAGGTTCAGACCGCAGTTGCTGTCCCAGTAAAGGATATCGGCCTTTTCAGGATCGGAAATGAGGACCGGTTCATTCATCATGGGGACGCTGCCTTTTTTATAACCTATAAAGACATCGACCTTCCCTTCTTTGAGCAGCCTCTTTGCAGTCTCCCGGATCTTCTCAGTGTATTCGAGCATTACGCCACCTCAGCCCTTCCTTTGATAAAGTGCCTTGCCGGACCCAGGGCCTTTACCTCGCCCGCAACAGCCTTCGCCACTTCAACGAATTTGGTCGCCTCAGCCGATGATATCCAGGAAAAATGCAGCCTGCCCGGCTCGATGCCGATATGTTCCAGGAGCCCCTTCAGGAGGGCGAACTTTCTTCTCGCGTAGTAATTACCTTCCAGGTAATGGCAATCCCCTGGGTGTCACCCGGAGACCCAGACTCCGTCCGAGCCATGGCGCAAGGCGGCCAGAATGAACTTTGGACTCACCCGGGCCGAGCAGGGCACCCGGATGATTCTGAAATTGTGGGGGTACTGAAAACGGCTCACACCTGCAAGATCCGCAGCGCCATAACTGCACCAGTTGCATAAAAAGGCTGTTATCTTGGGTTGCCAGTCATTCATGATCGACTCCTGATTCTTTTCAATAGACGTCTCGGGAATTCTTCAACTGTTTGAATTTAAGGAAATTATATTCCAGTATTTCCTCCCCTCCGGCCTGGAAGCCCTCCGGGCTGGAAGCGGGGCCGGGGGCCAATTGGGACGAAACCACTAAATTCTACAACCAGGGTGGGTTGTGAAAAAAACCACAAGGTCGGTTTATACAGGAATAGCCATTTTTATGTCAAGAAACATTTCTAAATGTTTTTAAAGATGGGTCTTTTAATGGGCAGAGCTTTTGGATTTCCTTCTATAGGTGAGATGATGGATCAGTTGTTCTTCTGGCAATAACAACCCTGTCCTTTTTGCTATGGTCCTTGATGCAATATTTTTCAACATATTGCCCAGTTTCCTCAAGCCGTTTCAGTGTTGTCGATACCTGTCCGGGGTCCATCTCAATTAGTAACCAGCCGCCCGGGTTGAGGTAATCCGGGCCTTCCCTGATAATTTTATCGATAAAAAAGAGGCCGCCTTCACGGCCGTCGAGGGCTTGTCTCGGTTCGTATTCCCTTACTTCCGGTTGAAGGGAATCAAATTCTAAGGATGCGATATAGGGCGGGTTTGAAACGATGACATCAAATCCCGTTGGCTTGTCCTTAAAGGGCTGGAAGAGATCACCCCTGAAAAACCGGATACGTCCTTCCACGCCGTGTTTCCTGGCGTTCATTTCGGCCCTGTCCAGGGCCTCTCCTGATATATCGCTGGCCCAGACGGTCGCCTCCTGGACCTCCTGGCTAATGGCGATGGCAATGGCTCCGCTCCCGGTTCCAAGGTCCAGGATCGTATATCCTGGGCAGTCGGCGTTCATCCTGTTCCTGCATATGCGGACGGCCTGTTCAACCAGGATTTCACTCTCAGGCCTGGGTATGAGGACCCCGGGACCCACCATGAATTCCATTGACCAGAATTCCTGTATTCCTGTGATATACTGGGTAGGCTCTCTGTTAACACGCCTCCTTATCAAAGAGCGGTAATCCTCTATATCCCTTTCATTAAGGGGTTGATCAAACGAGAGGTAAAGCTTTATCCTGCTAGTATTGAGCTGATGGGCAAGGAGAACTTCAGCGCAGAGCCGTGGATTTTCTATCTCTTTTTCCCTAAGGTAGTCAGTGGTGACCTGCAGGAGGTCCTTTATTATCCACTTTTTCGGGCTCACGCTTTTCCCTTGAGTGCCTCGGCCTGGAAATGGGTAATCAATGGATCGATGATCATGTCGAGCTGGCCCTGGAGGACATCTTCAAGTTTATAAAGGGTCAGGCCTATCCTGTGATCAGTGACCCTGCCCTGTGGGAAATTATAGGTACGTATCCTTTCGCTCCTGTCTCCAGATCCCACCATATTCCTGCGCTCCTGGGAAATCTTCGATTGCTGCTCCTCCTGTTCCATGTCGAGGAGTCTTGATCTCAGGACCTTCATGGCCTTTGCCTTGTTTTTATGTTGAGACTTCTCATCCTGGCAGGTCACCACGAGACCCGTGGGAAGGTGGGTAATCCGCACAGCGGAATCGGTTACGTTCACGTGCTGACCGCCGTGACCTGAGGACCGGAATGTGTCAATCCGGAGGTCATCGGGATTTATCTCCACATCCACCTCCTCGGCCTCAGGGAGCACGGCGACCGTAACTGCCGAGGTGTGTATGCGTCCCTGGGCTTCCGTCTCCGGGACCCTTTGCACCCTGTGCACACCGCTCTCAAATTTCAGGCGGCTGTATACATTTTTGCCTTCAATAAGCACAATTATCTCTTTAAATCCCCCTATCCCGGTAGGGTTCTGGCTCAGGATATCGGTTTGCCATCTCATCAGTTCGGCGTATCGCAGGTACAATCTCAGGAGATCCGAGGCAAAGAGGGCTGCCTCCTCGCCCCCGGTACCGGCCCTGATCTCGAGAATGATATTTTTCTCGTCATTGGGATCCCTTGGGAGGAGGAGCAGCTTGAGATCATTTTCCAACCGGGAAAGTCTGGACTTCAGGGTATCTATCTCCTCATGTGCAAGCTTCCTGATATCATGATCCGGATCATCCAGCAGTGACCTGTTGTTTTCAATCTCTCCCTGAATGGAGTTATACTCACGGAAAGAATGTATTATAGGGGAAAGCTGCCTATGTTCCTTTGAATATTTCTGATAGGTCTGTTGATCCTTGATGATCTCGGGGCGGGATAGCTCCCTTTCCAGGTGATCGTAGCGATCTTCTATCTCCTTAATTTTGGCAAACATAATTCAAAATCTCATAATTTAAGTAACTTAAGAAGTGCAAAGAAACCCGGTCCATCTGATATCCACCGCTTAGGGGCTGGAGGAAAGACCGGGTTTCGTCTATTGCAGTATGTAAAACCCGGTCCCAAGGGCCGGGTCAGAGTTCAATGGCCTGCCTTAAAGCAATGGTTCTAAATCCGAAGCACGAAATACGAAACAATACTCAATGACAAAAATTCAAATGCTCCAAACCGTAGCCAAGCTTTTATTCGCGAAAAATGTTTTGTCTTTGTAATTTGGTAATTTAATATTTGAATTTGTTTTGAGCTTCGATATTCGAATTTCGGATTTTCCCTCGTAAATCACGCCCACTGGGCTTAGACCAAGGCCGGGCCTTCTGGACTCGGATCTTTTGCTAATTGCTTTTTTCCTGTGATTCCTTTTTTTTATTGAACTTGGCGTATTTTTTCTTGAATCGCTCCACCCTTCCGGCAGTATCGATGAGCTTTTGTTTTCCGGTAAAAAACGGGTGACAATTGGAGCATATCTCCACCTTGATCTCTTTGAGGGTAGATCCAGTCTCAAATTCATGACCGCAGGCACAGTGCACCAGGGCCTTATGATATTCAGGGTGAATTCCTTTTTTCATTTTTTCTCCTTCCTTTACTGACTCATGGACTCTAAAAATTCTGCATTATTCTTTGTCCCTTTGATTTTGTCCAGCAAAAATTCCATACTATCAACAGGTGTCAAGGGGGCAAGGAGTTTACGAAGTATCCAGATGCGATTAAGGTCCGCCTCTTTTATCAGCAGCTCCTCTTTCCTTGTGCTTGAGCGGTTGATGTCGATGGATGGGAAGACCCTTCTATCCGTAAGCTTCCTGTCCAGATGGATCTCCATATTGCCGGTCCCCTTGAATTCTTCAAAGATGACTTCATCCATCCTGCTCCCCGTATCCACCAGGGCGGTAGCAATGATTGTGAGGCTCCCTCCCTCTTCGACATTCCTTGCTGCCCCGAAAAACCTCTTCGGCTTGTGCAGCGCGTTGGAGTCGAGACCGCCCGAAAGTATTTTGCCGCTGGGCGGTACGGTGGCGTTATAGGCCCTGGCCAGTCTTGTAATGCTGTCCAGGAGGATCAGGACATCACGTTTATGCTCGACAAGCCTTTTTGATTTTTCAATAACCATTTCCGCCACCTGGACGTGTCTCTGTTGGGGCTCGTCAAAGGTGGAACTGATTACTTCCGCGTCTACAGAACGCTGCATATCAGTAACTTCTTCAGGCCTTTCATCTATCAGGAGCACGATTTTATGGATATCTTTATCATTGGCAGTAACGCTGTTTGCAATGTTCTGGAGAAGCATGGTCTTTCCCGTCCTCGGAGGGGCCACAATCAGGCCGCGCTGACCTTTGCCTATAGGAGTCAGGAGGTCCATGATCCTGGAAGAGTAATTATCTGATTTTGTTTCAAGGGTTATCCTGTGGTCAGGGTACAGGGGTATTAGATTATCGAAGAGTATCTTTTCACGGGAAATCTCCGGGTCTTCATGGTTAACCGCCTCCACCTTTAAAAGGGCGAAATATCTCTCCGAATCCTTTGGGGGCCTAATCTGTCCGGAGACGGTATCCCCTGTTCTCAGGTTAAAACGCCGGATCTGGGAAGGAGAGATGTATATATCATCGGGGCCGGGCAGGTAATTGGCGTCAGGCGCTCTTAAAAAGCCGAAACCGTCAGGAAGGGTCTCCAAAACCCCCTCCCCGTATATGAGACCATTTTGCTCTGAGTGGGCTTGAAGGAGGGAAAAGATAAGCTCCTGCTTGGGCATGCCCGTGGCTCCTTCAATATCAAATTTCTTTGCCATTTTTGTTAATTCGCTGATCTTCATCTTTTTTAATTCAACAAGATTCATGATAAAATCTCCATTACAGATTTTTGTTACTCATCAATTCCTTAACCTGTCATCTGAATCTGAATAAGAATTCTTGAGGGGATTAAGGGATTTATTGATCCGGTTTAGGACCGGACGGACAACATCAGGCATCAGTCCTGCAATATTACTGCCAAAAGTGCCGAAAAGGCATTATTCGCACATTTCATCAGTTCGGTAGATGTTTTTCTCGGCAGCCGTACCACACAAGAAGACTTTCAAAGCGGATTCAGGAGTCCTTATTATATGATTAAAATATGACGGTACAGCAGATTACCCTTGAAGTTTATTATGATATCCGGTCTTTTACCGAATCCTCCGAATGGCAGGAAATTATATTTACTTATATTCATAAAAGATCAATATGTCAAGATTTATTATACTTTTTATCTAATGAAATAACAATTTTAAACCCTGTATCACATTTTCCATGTCTGCCGGTATCGGAGCACTAAATTCACAATATTTTTCAGAATCAGGGTGAACGAATCCCAACCGCTCCGCGTGGAGCATCTGCCTTTTTATATGCGGAAGTAGCCCCACGGCCTGGGGACAATTTTTTTTCCACCAGTTCATCCGGTGCCCATAGACCCGGTCTCCCACAACCGGGTGTCCCCGGTGCGAAAGGTGGACCCGGATCTGATGGGTCCTCCCTGTCTTCAGGGTCACGGCCAATAAAGCGAACCGGTCTCCAATCTCCTCGAGTTTCCGCCATAGTGTCAAGGCCCTTTTGCCCTTAGAAGGTACTACAGCCATTTCCTTTCTCCTCTTGGGATTGCGTGAGATAGGGAGATCGATCTCGCCCTTCATTCCTTTTATAACGCCGTGTACAAGGGCAATGTACCTCTTATTCACGGTCCCCGCCTTAAATTGTCCGCTTAAAAAAGTATGAACCGAGTCATTCTTGGCCACCACCATCAGTCCGGAAGTATCCTTATCCAGCCGGTGTACGATCCCGGGTCTCAACACCCCTCCGATGCCTGAAAGGTCCCGACAGTGCAGGAGCAGGCCGTGAACCAGGGTCCCGTCAGCGTGCCCGGGAGCGGGATGAATGACCAGCCCGGGAGGCTTATTCAGGACAATAAGCGAAGAGTCCTCATGGACAAGGGAGAAATCCACGGCCTCAGGTTTAATCAGACAGGGTGCTGGAGGTGGGATATGGAGAATAATTGAATCCCCGGTCTTTAGTCGATAGCTTGGCTTTGAGTTGAGTCTATTGACCTTTACGTTACCATCCCTGATAAGGGCCTGGATCCT
>CAZGIZ010000037.1:0-32931 GCA_964526655.1 uncultured Desulfobacteraceae bacterium
CTTTTTTTCAAGCCCTATCTCAAAAAGAGTTCCACCAGACTCTGCCGTTCCAGCAGATGGGAGGGTTCACGCTACAAGACCCCTGGCAGAATGTCCCTTTCAGATGAAATGACCTGTCCTATTGAACCCTTCCATCTGTGGGAACCGCCACCTTGGCCTATAGATAGGGCTTGAAAAAAAGAACCCGATCGGAGCAATGACTCGAATAGCATATCGAGGCATTCCTTCATGGACTTTTGCTCAATAGGATTCAGATATAATCACTTCTGGTTTATGTTCCCCATGTGATCAGGCATATTGACGTCGATGCTCCTGAAATCCTGTAAAAACAAACCGGGTGAACTTATTTTTAAAACCCTTCGCCTCTTCCGGGTAGTAAAGGACCTCTTCGCCGGATTTGGAGTAAAACTGCACATACTGCTCAAAGGTGAGCTTTTTCCTGTTTTCCAATTGTTCCCTTAATCCCATTGAATCCACAATCCGGCCGATTCCCTGCATCATTTGACACAGAAAAAACTCCGCGCCGCAGCCGCTGCCGTAACTGAATAGTCCTATCCTTTTCCCTTCCGCCCTTTCCCCTTCGGCCTCCAGGAGGCTGACAAGACCCATGTAGACAGATCCGGTGTAGATATTGCCGACTTCCTGCACGCCCGTCAGGCTGGGGGCGACCATCCTGGCAAAGGACTCTTCAAAGATCTTCTCCCGGCTTTCCGGGCTGGAATCCCTGTATTCGATCTCCACGAGATGCCTGTGGGCCTTATGGGCCATCTTGGTAAAGGGCATATGATATACAATATAGTCCAGGTTTTCCAGTAGCTCGCCTTCCCTGAGGCCAAGGTTTTCACGAAAGTGCGAGATGGCGCCCTCCAGTGCCATAAGATAACAATCTATCGAATATTTCCCGTCCACAATAGGGACCCTGTGTCCAGTGGGCCTCCAAAAGTCGTATACATTCTTTGAGAATATCCCGTTGAGCATCGTATCCAGTGAGAAGAGGCGAGGATTGTCATCTACGAGCAGCGCGAGGGCTCCCGCGCCCTGGGTAGGCTCTCCGGCCGTCCCGAAGCCGTATTTGGCGATATCCGTCATAATCACGATGCCCTTGGGCTCGGAATTGGTGTGCCGGGATATCCATTCGATCGAATCTACGAGTCCGGCCGTGCCTCCGTAACATGCGTGTTTTATTTCATATACCCTGCATCGCGTGCCGATATTCAGTAGCCCTTGAACAAAGCTTGCCACGGGTTTTGAATGGTCGACCCCGCTTTCGGTGCTCACAACAAGCTGCCGGATCTCATTGGGATCGATGTTATTTCTCTCCAGGATCTGCTGTGCGGCGTTGGCCGCCATAGTCACGGAGTCTTCCCAGTTTGGAATGATGGCCATATTGTGATTCCCGAGGCCGATATGATATTTCTCTTTGGGAACCCCCCGCGCCTTTGCCAAATCCTCGTGGGAAAGATAATATTTAGGGATATAAATACCAATATCGCTGACACCTGCTAACATGACTTATCCTTTCATATGAACATTTTTAAGGTTCCACCCATTTGCATGGGAGAATTAAATAATTTTAAAGGGTGAAAATAAGTATCAGAATGCTAAAAAAGATTCAAACAGAAAAAATAAAAACCCCGTGCCTTACACATTGACTCATTTTTTACGCGGTCCACTTTTTCGTTGTTTTTAAAGCAAAATTGATGCTATATTTAATAGTTATTTAAAAAATGAACCCCATTCACTTATATTTTTGACCAGTTGAGAAGAGAGAATCGGCAAGATGACATTATGCTATCAGATGGATGATAAGTATGAAATGATCCGTATGGCGGCGAGGGAGTTCGCGGAGAGTGAAATCAGGCCCGTGGCCGGGGAACTGGAGGATAAAGAGGAATTCTCCGTGTCATTGACCCAAAAGATGGGTGATATCGGCCTCTTTGGCATGGTCGTTAAGGAAGAATATGGGGGACAGGGTCTGGATTATATCTCCTATATTATCGCCATGGAGGAGGTAGCCAGGGTGGACGGTTCACAGGCGGCCACCCTCGCCGCAGGCAATTCTCTTGGCATAAGCCCCATTGATGCATTCGGTTCCGAAGAGCAGCGGAGAAAATATCTTCCTGATCTCTGCCGTGGAAGAACTCTTATGGGATTCGGCCTGACCGAGCCGAACGCGGGCTCCGATGCAGGCGCGACAAATACGACCGCCGTAAAGGACGGGGACTCCTGGGTCATTAACGGAAGAAAGACATTGACCACCAATGCCGACACACCGATAACCAAAGGATCGATCGTTCAGGCGGTGACAGGAGTCAGGCCGAACGGAAAACCGGATTATACCTGTTTTATCGTGGAGAACGACACCCCCGGGTTCACCCGGAACACCCTGAAGCGAAAGCTCATGTGGAGGGGATCCAATACCGCGGAACTCTTTTTAGATAATTGCCGTGTCCCTGATGATGCCATACTTGGAAATCCCGGGGACGGGTTCAAACAGATGCTTGCGACCCTCGACGGCGGGCGCCTCTCTATAGGGGCCATGGGCCTGGGATGCGCCCAGGGGGCCTACGAGGCCGCCCTGCGTTATTCCAGGGAACGTATCCAGTTCGGACGTCCCATATGCAAGCAGCAGTCAATTGCCTTTAAGCTGGCGGACATGTACTTGAAGATCGAACTGGCGAGAAACATCTTATACAAGGCCTGTTGGTTATGCGAGAATAAGCGCCCCTTTGGAAAAGAGGCCGCCATGAGCAAGCTCTATTGCAGCGAGATAGCAAGGGAGGTGGCTGATGAGGCCGTTCAGATCCATGGGGGATACGGCCTGTTCAAGGACTACGATGTGGAGCGTTTTTATCGTGACCAACGCCTCCTCCAGATCGGGGAAGGTACGTCCGAGATACTCAGGATCGTGATCTCCAGGGCAATCGGGTGTTAATGTCTTAATCGAGGTTTTTGGATGAACATCATTGTAACCGTCAAACAGGTCCCTGATACCCACGAAGTCAAAATCAATCCCAAAACCGGCACGCTGATCCGGGAAGGTGTCCCCAGCATTATCAATCCCGAGGATAAAAACGCCATGGAAGAGGCCCTCAGGATAAAGGAAAGCCAAAAAGACGTGGAGGTCACGGCCCTATCCATGGGGCCCCCCCAGGCCGAAAACGCCTTGAGAGAGACCCTTGCCATGGGCGCGGACAGGGCCGTTCTTGTGAGCGACAGGGCCTTTGCCGGGGCCGATACCCTGGCGACAAGCTATATGCTTTCCATCGCAATAAAGAAGATAAAAAAATACGACCTGATCCTCTGCGGAAGACAGGCTATTGACGGCGATACAGGCCAGGTTGGTCCACAACTCGCGGAAGTCCTGAATCTCCCCCAGGCCACCTTTGCGGAAGAGATCAACATCAGGGGAGACATGGTGACCGTAAAGAGTAATTTCGACAGCGTCATGCGGATAATCGAGATGAAAATGCCCGCATTGATCACGGTATCCAATCGGATCAACAAACCCCGCCTCAAGACCATGAACGGGGTCCTGAGGGCCTTTCGGGACAAAGAGGTCGTCACATGGACAAAGAAAGATCTGAAGGTCAATAAGATGCGGATAGGCGTAAACGGTTCACCTACCTGGGTGCGGAAGACCTTCATTCCCAGTCACAGCCGCGATGGCCTTGTTATCGAAAAGCGATCAATGGAGATGGCAGAAGATATCCTGGAGTACATCCTGGAGAAGGCCCTGCTGAAGTTTTGACTTTTTAGATTACGGCAGTTGGAATGAGGCCGGATGGATACTATGTGAAAAGGATGGATAATGTCTGTTGTTGTTAATGAAGAGAAATGCAAGGGATGTAAACTCTGTGTCTCTGCATGTCCCTACGGGGCTATAGACGTTGTAGAAAAGAAAGCGGTCTTGAACGCGGAATGCACAAGTTGCGGGGCCTGTATCGATTCCTGTGAGTTTGGCGCCATCTCCTTTGAAGGTTCCCAGGAGAGGATACGCATGGATGTCACTCCATTCAAGGGGATCTACGTCTTCATCGAGCAGGACAATGGGACGGCCTCAAAGGTGTCGCTGGAACTCCTGGGAAAGGCCCGAAGTCTTGCAAATGAGTTTTCGAAGCTGGGCAGGACCCAGCTCGTAACGGCGATACTGATCGGCCATGAACCGGGTGATGCCCCCGATGAATTGATCCATCGTGGTGCAGACCATGTAATTATCGTGAAGGGCGAATCCTTCAAAATATACCGAACGGATATTTACACCAAGGCAATCGTTAAAATTGCCAGGGAGAAAAAACCTGACATTCTCCTGTTCGGCGCGACTCCGTTAGGGCGGGATCTTGCCCCGCGTGTGGCCAATCGCCTGCGAACAGGCCTGACAGCGGATTGCACGGCCCTGGAAATAGGCGCGGAAGACGGCATTTTGTTGCAGACCCGTCCGGCCTTTGGCGGCAATATTATGGCCACCATCGTCTGCCCTGACAACAGACCGCAAATGGCAACAGTACGTCCAGGAGTTATGAAGAAGTATCCCCGTGATCCGGAAAGAAGCGGCACAAAGGAAGAGATGAACATTGATCTGGATGAAAAGGATTTCATTGTTCGCGTTCTGGACATCATTGCTTCAACCGGGAAACACTCAAAGTTAGAAGATGCAAGGATCATCGTGGCCGGTGGTCACGGGGTAAAGAATTCGGAGGGTTTTAAAATCCTTGAGGGTCTGGCAGCCGAACTTCGGGCCGAGGTTGGGGCGTCACGGGCCGCCGTGGACGCCGGCTGGATCGGGCAGGAGTACCAGATCGGACAGACAGGAAAAACGGTCCATCCGGATTTATATATCGCCTGCGGCATTTCAGGATCCATCCAGCACCTGGCAGGAATGTCGCTATCCAAATACGTTATTGCCATCAATACCGACAGGAAAGCCCCTATTGTTTCCGCCTCCGATGTGACCTTTATCGGCGACCTGTTCCGGGTCGTTCCCATGCTCACGGAGAAAATCAGGGAATACAAAGAAAAAAACGGTGTGATAGGAATTTCCTGACATTCTTTGTCCCGGCCATCTTGGCTAAGGCATCGGAAAAGCAGAGAATTCTGAAAGCCACGCAAAAATGTTTTGTCTATCCACTCACTTCCAAAGACAGGCCCTTTATGGCCGGTTCCCCAACCTCTTGCTAAATGTGCACTATCAATGACGGGTCATTTCCGTAAAAAGATAGCCATTTCAAAGGCTTAGGGGGATTTTTGAAGATGTTTTCAACCTGTTCCATAAATTTATGGAACAGGCATATCCCTTGAAAAATTTGCTTTGCCCCCGATCTCATGTTATAAATGTCTTTTTGGGCCATAATCTGACGAGAATAAACCCTTACCTGATCGCTGGTAGGGGTTTTCATTTTTTAATTTTTTCTATTTTGTCAAAATGGCCCGGATTTTCTCAAAAATTTGAGGTTTTGAACGTCATTGAAAAATAAAAAGACCAACGGGTACCAAACCATCCGGATCAAGGGGGCCCGCCAGAACAATTTAAAAGATCTCAATCTTGAAATCCCCCTGAATCACATCATCGTGGTGACGGGGGTCAGCGGTTCCGGGAAGTCATCCCTGGCCTTTGACACACTCTATGCCGAGGGACAGCGGCGCTACGTGGAAACCTTCTCCCCTTACGCCAGGCAATTCATGGAGCGCATGGATCGGCCCCTGGTGGACCGGATCGACAATATCCCGCCGGCCATTGCCATTGACCGCAAAGACCCGGTCCGGACCTCCCGGTCCACGGTGGGGACCATGACGGAAATCACGGACTACGTCAAACTGCTCTTCGCCCGGTTGGGCCGGCTCCACTGCCGCAAGTGCGGCCGGCCCGTGTTTCCTGAGGACCCTGAATACATCTGGAATAGGCTTCAGGATGTCCCCGAAGGGACGGAAATGCTCATTACCTTTCCGGCCTTGGCCGCGGGCATCCCTCCGGACACCGTGAGGCAATCCCTGGTACAGATGGGTTTCACCCGCCTTTACAGGGCCGGACAAATCGAGCCCATGGATTCCTGGGAGCCTGCAAAGACGGAAAAGGAAATCCACGTGGTGGCCGACCGCCTCCTGTTCCGGCCCAGGGACAGGAAACGGATCATGGACTCATTGGAGCAGGCCTTCCGTTTCGGCAACGGCAGGTTGGATCTCTGGATCGGACAGGATAAACACCTCGCCTTCAGCAATCGCCTGGAATGTGCGCAATGCCGGATCTCCTATCGGCCGCCCATACCCAACCTGTTCTCCTTTAACAGCCCCGTGGGGGCATGCGAGACCTGCCGGGGATTTGGTCGAAACATTGATATCGATCTTGACCTCATTATTCCCGACCCTTCCCTTTCCCTGGAGCAGGGCGCCATCAAGCCCTGGGGAAGCCGGGAAGACGGACGCATGGAATTCCATGACCTCATGGCCTTTTGCCGGCAACAGGGCATCCCCGTAAAGACGGCCTTCAAAGGCCTCTCAAAGACGCAGCAGGCCGCCATCGTTGAAGGCACATCCTCCTATTACGGGATTCGCGGATTTTTTAAGTGGCTTGAGACAAAAACATACAAGATGCACGTGCGCGTATATCTTTCCCGGTACCGCAGCTACCGCATCTGCCAGGCATGCCGTGGCACGCGATTCAAGGAGGAGGCCCTTCTCTATCGTATCGAGGGACGACATATCGGTCAGATTTATGCCCTGAGCGTGGACCAGGCCGACGCCTTTTTTCAGGCCCTGAATATACCGGAGGCGGACAAGGCGGGCCGGATGATCCTGGATGAGGTCCGCCACAGGCTCCAATACCTCCGCGATGTGGGGCTCGGCTATCTGACCCTGGATCGTCAATCAAGGACCCTTTCAGGGGGTGAAGTGCAGCGGGTGGCACTGACCTCCGCCCTGGGCTCGTCACTGGTCAATGCCCTCTATGTCCTGGATGAACCGAGCGTCGGCCTTCACCCCAGGGACAGCCACCGGCTCGTTCGCATACTCAAAGGTTTGCGGGATATCCAAAACACCGTGGTTGTCGTGGAACACGATCCTGAAATCATCGGCCAGAGTGATTTCATGATCGACATGGGTCCAAGGGCCGGTGAAGAGGGGGGCGAGGTCATGTACTCCGGGCCAACCAAAGGGGTCAAAAATTCCCTGACCGGCCAATACCTCAATGGGGAAAAACAGGTTCCCATACCCGAGACCCGGCGCCGGCCCAAAAAGGGGCGCTGGCTGATCCTTGAGGGGGCCGCGGAACACAACCTCAGGGACATCACCGTTGAGATCCCCCTGGGGCTTTTTGTGTGTTTGACCGGGGTATCCGGCTCGGGCAAATCAACCCTTGCCGAAGACATCCTCTACCGGGGAATCAAGAGGGCCAGGGGGGATGCAAAGGGCCTGCCAGGCCGATACAAAAAAATGAGGGGAATGGCCAATATTAATGATGTGGTCCTCGTCGATCAGAGGGCCATCGGCCGCACCCCAAGGGCCAATCTGCTCACCTATGCCAGGGCCATGGACCCCATACGCCATCTTTTCGCCGGCACGGATGAGGCCCGCCGGAAGGGCTACGGCCCGGGCTTTTTTTCATTCAATGTGGCCGGGGGCCGGTGCGAGACCTGCCAGGGGACGGGATTTGAAAAGGTCGAGATGCAGTTCCTTTCCGATGTGTTTATCACCTGCCCGGACTGTGGGGGCAAGCGCTTTAAAAAGGCCGTTCTGGATATCCGGTATCAGGGAAAAAATATCGCGGATGTTTTAGACATGACGGCCCACGAGTCATTTCTTTTCTTCAGCGATCAACCCAGGCTCAAGGAGGCGTTGACGGCCTTACTCGATGTGGGGCTGGGATACATGCGATTAGGGCAACCCATCAATACCCTGTCCGGAGGCGAAGCACAGCGTTTGAAGCTCTCTAATCACTTGAGGGCAGGTGATTCGAAAAACAGGATGTTTATCTTCGACGAACCCACCACAGGGCTCCATTTTGAAGACATTCAATTGCTGTTGTCGGCCCTCCAGAAACTGGTCGATATGGGAAACACGATCCTGATCATCGAACACAACATGGATGTGGTCAAGACCGCGGATTGGGTCATCGATCTCGGCCCCGAGGGCGGGGATGAGGGGGGAGAGGTGGTTGCGGCCGGTCCCCCGGAGGCGGTTTCCGGGCACGGGTCATCCCATACGGCAAGATTCCTCCGAAAATATCTCTCCCAAGAACGCCACCTGAAGATGCCAAAGTCTCTTTCAAGGCCGGATCACATCACGCCGTCACAACCACCTGGCAAGATCGATGTGAGGGGCGCCCGGGAGCACAACCTCAAAGACCTGAGCCTGACTATTCCCCGGCAGCAGTTCGTGGTGGTCACAGGTGTTTCCGGTTCGGGCAAATCCACCCTGATATTCGATGTCCTGTTTGCAGAAGGGCAGCGCCGTTATCTCGAGAGCCTGGCGCCCTATGTCCGCCAGTATGTCAAGATCCTCGAACGTCCTGAAGTGGATGCCGTGTCCGGTCTCCCGCCCACCGTGGCCATCCAGCAGCGCATCAGTCATGCCAGCCACCGCTCCACAGTGGCCACGCTTACGGAGATCTACCACTTCCTGAGGCTCCTTTACAGTAAACTGGGTACCCAGCATTGTCCAGGATGCGGTCGCAAACTCACCGCCAAAACCCATGAATATATTCTTGCCCAGATTAAGGGACGCTACCGGGGGAAACGGGCCGCCCTGTTGGCGCCAAAGGTGTCCGGCCGCAAGGGATTTCACAAGGACATCCTGAACCTCGCCCTGCGCAGGGGATACAAAGAGGCCCGTATCGACGGTGCGATCAGCCCCCTTGAAAAGGGAATGGCCCTCAGCCGTTTTCATGAACACACCATTGAAATCCTCATCGGAAGGCTCCCCAGCCCTGACCTGGACCGGCTCGTCCATCAGGCCCTGGAGGAAGGGAAGGGGAACCTCATTGTCCTGGATTCCCAGGGCCAGGAAGAAATTTTCAGCCGCCGCGGCATCTGCCCGGCCTGCGGTATCGGTCTCAGGGAACTGGATCCGCGCCTCTTTTCCTTTAACAGCAAACAGGGTGCCTGCACCAGATGTGACGGCTTGGGTGTGGTTCACCGCGGTATGACGGATCAGGTTTTCCCATGTCCCCGGTGCGGCGGGAGTAGGTTAAGCCCGGAAGCCCTCTCCGTGACCGTTAAGGGATATTCCATATGGGACCTGGTTCAGCGACCCGCGTCCAGGCTGTTAGACCTCCTTAAGGGCTTTACCTTTGCCAGGGACGAAAGACCGATCGCCAAACCCATTATGGATGAAATCCTGGCTCGGCTCTCATTTTTAAACCGCCTCGGCCTCTCCTATCTGTCCCTGAGCCGGAGCGGCGAAACCCTCTCGGGAGGCGAGGCCCAGAGAATTCGTCTCGCTGCCCAGCTTGGCTCCAACCTCACGGGGGTGTGTTACATCCTGGACGAACCGACTATCGGACTCCATGCCAGGGACAATGGCATGCTTCTGAAGGCCCTCTTGTCTTTGAAGACCCGGGGCAACTCCATTCTAGTGGTCGAGCACGATGAAGAGACCATACGCAAGGCGGATCACATTATTGACCTCGGACCGGGCGCCGGACTGGGAGGCGGGAAAGTGGTAGCCGCGGGGAAACTGTCAGACCTCAAAAAGGCGCCCTCCTCGATTACGGGCGCCACCTTTAACGGTCACCCCCATGAGGTGACATCGCGTCTTCGCGCCTATAATGGAAAGCCCATACTTAAAATTGTCGGGGCCAGTGAAAACAACCTGAAAGGGATTGACGCCAGCTTTCCCCTGGGGACGTTTATTGCTGTCACCGGGGTCAGTGGTTCGGGAAAATCCACTCTTTTGAAGGAAACACTTTACAAAGGCCTTCGGAACCGGCTCTTAAAAAAGGATGGACCCGCCGGACAATGCAGGACCATGGCAGGCTGGGAGGGGCTTGAGCGGGTCTTGGAGGTGGACCACAGCCCGATCGGCCGCACCCCCAGGTCCGTGCCGGCCTCCTATGTGGGTTTTTTATCCGAAATACGAAAGGTCCTGTCCATGACACCCCAGGCAAGGGCCCGAGGGTACCGCCCGGGCCGGTTCTCCTTTAACCTCCCCGGAGGCCGGTGCGAGGCCTGTAAAGGCCAGGGCACGATCAAGGAGGCCATGAGTTTTTTGCCGGATGTCTACATCCATTGCGAGGTCTGTGAGGGCCGGCGATTTAATCAGGAGACCCTGGACATCACCTATAAGGGGAAAAACATCTCGGAGATCCTCGACTACACCTTTGATGAGGCCCTGGATTTTTTTCGAAATGTCCCCGCGGTCCGCAGGCCGATCCAGGTGGTCTGTGAAACGGGGCTGGGATATCTCCGACTGGGGCAGCCCAGCCCCACCCTCTCCGGCGGCGAAGCCCAGCGCATCAAGCTGGCCCAGGAGCTGGCCAAATCCTCCAGGGGCCGCAATCTATATATCCTGGACGAACCCACAACAGGACTCCATCACGCCGATGTGAAACAACTGGTTGGTGTCCTGCAGGCCCTGGTGGACCGGGGCAACACCGTGGCGGTCATCGAACACAACATGGAGATCATCAAGGAGGCCGATTATATCATTGACTTGGGACCTGAGGGAGGCGATGAAGGCGGTGAAGTCGTGGCCTCGGGATCCCCTCTCGAAATTCTTGCAAATCCGAATGGGTCCTACACGGCCAGATATCTAAGGAAATATTTAAGGGCCTAAAAAAAATGGGGAATTAGGAAATGATGGACAATCCCATGGTCTCCTATTATTAAATTTTGATATAGCGTTCCTAATTTTCACGGGGCATGCTTTTTTTCTTGACAGGAACCCTGTTTACGTCCTAACTTAAACTTAAATTGATTGTTACACAAGACAGGTCACTGCATAATATGATCAAAAAGGAATTCCAACCTATTCGCTCCTTCCCCCGGCACCAGGGAAAGACCCCCCTGTCCTATTGGGTTTGGCGTATTTCGGCGGGTGAAGGAAAGGTATGCATAATGCAATAAATATACCTCGATCCCAAGGCCCGCCATCCATAGAGATTGCGGGCTTTTTTTATGGAAAAAAATAGGGCGTTAAAAGACATTCATTGGTTTTTTTAACAGGGAGTGCATTTCGCACCGGCTCTCACGAGCCCGAGATATCCCCAAAAAAAGGAGAGGAGGTTCTACAATGGTAAAAAAAATGGGTGTTATGTTGGCCGCCATCTTAATGGTCGCCCTGTGCATGACTGCGGTGATGCCGGGTATGGTCCAGGCGAAATCGATCAATCTCAATTATGCCAATTTTCCCCCTGCCCCCACCTTCCCCTGCGTCCAGATGGAGAGGTGGAAAAAAGAGGTGGAGAAAAGGACAGGCGGGCAGGTCTCCATCAGTACCTTTCCCGGGGGAACCCTCCTGGACGCCAAGAATATGATCGATGGCGTTATAGCGGGACAGGCCGATATCGGGTGCCTCTGCATGGCCTACCAGCCGGGCCGGTTTTTAGTTACCAACGCCACGGCCCTGCCCCTGGGCTTTAAAAATGCCACCGTGGCCAGTCTTGCACTGCTGGATCTCTATCGGAAATACCAGCCCAAGGAGTTCGCCGCGGTCAAGGTCCTCACCATGTTCACCTGCGCACCGGCCAATATCTATGCCAAAAAGCCGGTCAGGAGCCTGGAGGATCTCAAGGGTCTGGAGCTGAGGGCCTCAGGCGGTGTGGCCCAGGCCCTCGAGGTCCTGGGGGCAACACCAGTGGGCATGCCCCAGTCCGAGACACCGGAGGCCCTTCAAAAGGGTGTGGTCAAGGGCGCCGCATCTTCCCTGGAGACCCTGAAGGACTTCAAATATGCCGAGACCTGCAAGTATGTGACCGTCATGAACGGGCCGGTCTATCCCTTTGCCGTGGTCATGAACCAGGATTCCTGGAACAAACTCCCCAAAGAGGTGCAGAAGGTAATGGATGATATGGCCAAGGAACAGTCTGAATGGACAGGCGCTTACATGGACAAACATGTGAATGAATCCCTTGCCTGGTCAAAGGAGCAGCATCAGATCGAGATCACGGAGCTATCAAAGGAGGAGCAGGCAAGGTGGGATGCCCTGCTCGCTCCTATTACGGATAAATGGATCGAGGAAGCAGAGGCAAAGGGCCTTCCTGCCAAGGCCATTGTAGCGGATCTGAAGGCCGCTGCGGGGAAATAGACACAGCCTTCCCTGGTTTGTAGTCCCCCATGGGACCGGATATCTATTTCATGACAGGAGCCTTGCCATGAAGGTGTTGGACAATCTGAGCCTCTTCCTGAATCGCCTGCTCTTATGGATCGGCGGCTGTTTTTTGGCGATCATGATCCTGCTCATTGGTGCGAACATACTCTTGCGAATGGTCTGGATACCCATCAAGGGGACCTTTGAACTCATGGGCTTCCTCGGGGCCGTGGTGACGGCATTTGCCCTCGGCCATACCCAGAGAAACAAGGGGCACATGGGGATCGATGTGGTGGTCAATCTCTTTTCCGATAAGACCAGGCGCATCCTCAGCAGCGTCAATTACCTGGCCTGTTCCGCCTTTTTTACCATTGTGGGCTGGCAGATGACCCGCTGGGCCGCCAAGATTTGTGCCACGGGAGAGTTGACAGAGACCCTGCGAATCGCCTTCTATCCCTTTATCTATGCAGTGGCCTTCGGGTGTTTTGTCCTTGCCCTTGATCTGGTCACGGAATTTCTCAAGCTTTTCCTCAAGGCGGGGGGAGATTGATCCATGGACATGGTGGTGATAGGCATTATCGGCATCCTGGTCCTACTGGGGGCGCTCTTCCTCCTGGGCATGCCTGTGGGATTTGCCATGGGGGTGGTGGGCTTCATAGGCTTTGCCTGGGTGATCTCCCCCAAGGCCGCCCTGAATATGGTCTGTACGGATGTCTGGCTTACCTTTTCCAAATACGGGCTTACTGTGATCCCCCTCTTTGTGTTCATGGGTTATTTAGCCTTTAACACGGGGATCGCTGAAAGGCTCTATCATGCCGCCTATAAGTGGGTGGGACACTGGCCAGGAGGGCTTGCCATGGCCACCATCGGCGCAGATGAATTCTTCGCCGCCATCTGTGGCTCCAATTCGGCCACCGCGGCCACCATGGGTGCGGTGGCCCTCCCCCAGATGGCCAAGTACCGTTATGACACCCGGTTAAGCAGCGGCACGGTGGTCACGGGCGGCACCCTGGGAACAGTGATGCCCCCCAGCGTTGTGCTTATCGTCATCGGGCTTCAGACCGAGCAGTCCATTACCAAACTCTTTTTAGGAGGCATCTTCCCGGCCATCCTCCTGGGAATCCTGTTCATGGCCACCATCTTTGTCCTCTGCCGGATCTATCCCCATTTCGGTCCTCCCGGACCCAGGGCGTCCTTCCGGGAAAAGATCGAGTCCCTGTCCGGCATTATGGAGGCCATGGCCATATTCGTTCTGGTGATAGGGGGATTGTATGCGGGGCTGTTCACACCCACGGAGGCGGGCGCAGTGGGTGTGCTCTGTACACTTGTGGTGGCGCTTTTGGGACGCAGGCTCACCTGGCAAGGATTGATCTCCTCCATCAGGGATACCCTGCAGATCTCCTGCATGGTCTTTGTGCTTGTGACAGGGGCCATTATCTTCGGCCGGTTCCTGGCCGTGACAAGGATCCCCTTTCACGTGGCCGAGTATGCCGCATCCCTGCAAGTGCAGCCCTATCTCATCCTGGTGGTGATTCTTCTGATCTATCTCCTTGGGGGGTGTGTCATGGACTCCCTGGGTTTTCTGGTTCTCACCATCCCCATCTTTTTCCCATTGGGCATGACACTCGGGTTCGATCCCATCTGGTATTCCATCATCCTAACCATGGTGACCACCATGGGCGCCATTACCCCGCCCGTGGGTGTTAATATTTATGTGGTCAAGGCCATAGCCGGCGATATCCATCTCTCCACCATCTTCAAGAGTGTGAGCTTTTTTTTATTTGCATGCTTTATATGCATCTCTATACTCATTATATTTCCCCAGGTGGTGCTCTTCATCCCCGGGATGGCCCGCTGAGTATCATCACGGGCCGGAATTGCAGCTGCATATTGAACCTGAAGCCTGAACAGTCGCTATAGCAACAGAAAATGGTGAGAAATATGAAACGGGAATTTTTTTTGGGAAACGGTGCCATAGCGCTGGGGCTCCTGGAATCTGGATGTCAGGTGCTGACCTCCTATCCTGGCACGCCCAGCTCCGAGATCCTTCCGGAGGTGCTGCGGCTCAAGGACGCCGAGGGGCTCCGGATCTACGTGGAATGGTCCACCAACGAGAAGGTAGCCCTGGATAATGCCTATGCCGCAGCCATCGCAGGCAAGAGGGCCGCCTGCTGCATGAAACAGGTTGGCCTGAACGTGGCCGCTGATACCCTTATGAGCGCGGCCTACACAGGCATTACAGGGGGACTGGTCATCATATCCTGTGATGATCCCGGGCCCCACTCCTCCCAGACCGAGCAGGACACTCGGTTACTGGCACGGGTGGCCAAGATCCCGGTCCTGGACCCTTCAAACCCCCTGGAGGCCCGGGAGATGGTGAAACTGGCCATGGACCTCTCCCTTGAGTTCCGCGTGCCCGTGGTACTGAGGCCCGCCATACGGGTCTGTCACGGCCGGCAGGCCCTTGAATGGGCAGAAATCAAAGGCAATCTCCAGGAGGCGCGATTTGAAAAGGATCCGGCCAGGTGGGCGGCCACGCCCCAATTTCGACTCATGCTTCACGGGGAGCTCAACGAGAAACTGCGCAAGATCGGGACCAGGTTCAGTCGGCTCCAGCCCTTTAACCGGCACGACCTGGAGCCGGGCAGACACTATCCCCTTGGCATCGTGGCAGGGGGTGTCCCCTTTGCCGTGATCAGGGACATCCTGTCGGATGTGGGCCGCAGGGACATCCCGGTCCTCAAGATCGGCACACCCTTCCCCTTTCCCGAGGCACTGGCCTCGGATTTCACAGGGGCCTGTGACAGGGTCCTGGTGATCGAAGAGACAGACAGCCTGATGGAGTACCTCCTCAGGGACCGGGAAAAGGTCATGGGCCGTCTTACCGGTCATGTGCCCGCCCAGGGCGAACTCGTGCCCGGAATGGTCTACGACCTGCTGGACCGGACCCTCAGGGACCTGGATCTGCCTCCCCTGCCCCCGGGAGCTGCTCAGGACGCCTTGGAGATCGTGGGAGGCCTGGATCTTCCGCCAAGAAGGCCCACCCTCTGCCCCGGATGCCCTCACCGGGCATCCTTTTTTGCGATTCGAAAGGCCAAGCCCAGGGCCATCTTCACCTCAGACATCGGCTGCTACACCCTGGGCCTGAATCAGGGTGTGGTGGATACATGTCTGGACATGGGGGCAGCCATTACCATGGCCTCAGGCCTCTACCACGCCTTTGAGCAGGACGGCAACAGGCAACCCATCGTGGCCACCATCGGGGATTCCACATTTTACCACTCAGGCACGGCGGGACTCATGAACGCGGTCTATAACGGGGCCCGCTTCATCCTCGTAGTCCTGGATAACGGGACCACGGCCATGACCGGCATGCAGCCTACCCCCGCATCGGGTCTCAGGGCAGACGGGGGCCAGGGAAAGGCCATCCCCCTCAAGAGGATCATTTCAGGATGCGGTGTGGACTTTATCCAAGAGGTGGATCCCTATGATATCAAGGCCATGACAAACCTGATCAAAGAGGCCGGAGAATTTGTGAACGACCCGGAAAGGGGCGGCATTGCCGTGATCATCGCCAGCCATCCCTGCGTCATTGCGGACAGGGCCAAAGCCATACCCGAGATTAAGCGGATTGAGGTGACGGACGACTGCGTGGGCTGCGATATCTGTTTGGACCATTTCGGCTGCCCTGCCCTTGAAAAGGCCGATAAGGAGACCCCGCCTGTCATCAACCCGGGCCTTTGTGTGGGATGCGGCGTATGCCTGGAGGTCTGCCCCCAGGGCGCCTTTGTGGTGACCCGATAGCTTTTTTTACAGTATCAACTTTCTAATAGCGCGATTCCAGAAACGTAATTTTATGGATTTGCACCAGGAAGGAGAATCATGGAAAACTGGAATTTTATCCTGGCAGGGTTGGGGGGCCAGGGGATACTCTTCATGACCAAACTGATCTCCCAGTCCGCCATGCGCAGGCAGTATTGCGTCATGGGGGCCGAGACCCACGGCATGGCCCAGAGGGGCGGGGCCGTAGTCTCCCATATCAGGCTCGGAGAGGTGGAAAGCAGCCTGGTTCGACCCGGCTCCGCCCACTTTATCCTCTCACTGGATGAGAACGAGGCATACCGTAATCTCCCCTATATCGCCCCAAAAGGCAGGATCTATGCCAGCGCCCCAGAGGGGCATTCCCCTAATAAAGAGGTGAAGGCCTACCTGGACAAGATGGACGTTACCTTTCGCGCACTTCCAGCGGCCAGGGTGGCCCTGGATCTTGAAGCCCCCATAGCCTCCAACCTGGTCCTGCTGGGCTTTTTTTCCGCCTTTGAGGATAGGCCTGTCAACCAGCAGGATATCATGGAGACAATCGAGGAGGTGAGCCCGGACCGCTTCCGGTCTCTAAATCTCAGGGTCTTTGAAAAAGGGCTTTCTCTTGGTCGGAGAAAAAAGGATAACATTTGATGGAGTAAAAATGATAAAGACATTCATGCCGATCTTTAAGACCAGAGATGAACTGAGCGCTCTCCAGCTCGAAGGCCTGAAGTGGACCATCGAACACGCATACAAGGGGTCTCCAGCCTACAGGAAAAAGCTGGATCAAGGCGGAATCAGACCTGAAGATATCAGGTCCCTCGATGACATCCAAAGACTTCCCTTTACCACGTCAACTGATCTCCAGGAAGGCTACCCCTTCCCCCTCCTTTCAGTGCCCTTCAGTGAAGTAGTCAGGATTCATGCCTCCTCCGGCACCACAGGAAAACGTAAGGTCCTGTGCTATTCCCGGAAAGATATAAGCGACTGGGCCCATTTTTTCGCCCGTTGTTTTGAAATGGCGGGACTCACCAGGGAAGACCGTGTCCAGATAGCGGTTGGATACGGCGTGTGGACGGCCGGAGCCGGTTTTCAGATAGGCTGTGAGGAGTTCGGGGCAATGGCCATCCCTGCGGGTCCGGGCAATCTCGACATGCAATGTCAATTCCTGGTGGATTTCAAGAGCAGTGTCATGTGCTGCACCGCGTCCATGGGCCTCCTTCTCGCGGAAGAGGTGCACAGGCGGGGCATAAGGGATAAAATCGCTCTGAAAAAAATGATATTCGGCTCAGAACGTTCAAGCGATGCGATGAAAAAACGGATCAAGGAACTCCTGGGCCTGGAACACATGTTTGATATCCCAGGAATGACCGAGCTCTATGGTCCCGGGACAGGACTTGACTGTGTTCATCACACGGGCATCCATTTCTGGGCGGATTACTATATCCTTGAAATCCTGGACCCTGAGACCCTCAAGCCGGTGCCCGAAGGGGAGACCGGAGAGATGGTGGTAACGACCCTGAAAAAGGAGGCGGTTCCCCTGATCCGGTACCGGACAAGGGACCTCACCAGACTAATTGCGGGAGACTGTCCCTGCGGGTCTCCGCTCCCGAGGCATGACCGCATTCTGGGCCGTTCCGATGATATGATAATATTCAGGGCCGTCAATATCTATCCCGGGCAGATAGACCACCTGCTTTCTGGAATTGAAAATATCGGGAGTGAATTCCAGATCCTCCTTGAAAGGAAGCAAGACGGCAGAGATTACATGTACCTCAAGGTGGAGCGGGGCGAGGATGTCGATGAAGGCAATGACGCGGAATTAAGGGCAAAGGTGTCCTCAGAGATCAAGAAACAGATCATGGTAAGCGTGGACGTGGAGATCGTGGATTACGGGTCTCTTCCGAGATCGGAGCGGAAAAGCAAACGGGTCTTTGATAACAGGGATTAGCTCTTCATCTCCCCCCTATTTACCGCCACTCATCGATCGAGGCACTGCCGGTATGACCGTATTCGGATGCCTTCCATAATGGGCTTGTCCCACCGCCTACGACAATCAGGTTGATATTTTCAGGGATATTGAATGGCGCTATCAGCGCGTCATCCGGCAGCAACTTCCATGAGGCATAGGGTTCAACACCGGCCTCCGCCTGAGACGATACCAGCATGTCTATAAAATCGGTTTTCCAGTATTGTCCGGCAGGTATCTTGATGTTCTCGGAAAGGTGGCGGCAGTAATCCTGCTTTGTATGGAACCCCTCGTTATCTTTAAGGTTGGCCGCCACAAGCGGGTCCAAAAAAATCGTTGCCCTGGACATAACAGGGGGCATTACGCCAAATTCGAGATTCAGCTCTTCGGTCAGCGAGCGATGAGCCGCGCACCCGATGCTGTTGATAACCGACCATCCCCTGAAAAGACTTACCACGCTTTCTTCAGGTCTATAGCCCTTGTCAACGTGGAAAGGCGTCCAGACGCTCCTTTCCTCGTTCTCGGGTACACACATGTTGTTGTACAGGTCATTGCATCCCTGTGAGCTCCACAAGGTCCTTTTCGGCCTGGCAAACCCCCAGCAGATACTCATTATGGTCCAGGCCCTGCCGATTACGGAGTTGGCCTGGTTTACCGGACTGAAAGCGCCTATGCCGGCATTCATTCCCAATTCATTGCGTATCGGCCCGTTCACCAGCAGCATACTGCCGAAAGCTGTTGTTGAAGGCGTAAGTGAGGATTGTCTTAAAGAGGCTATTGCTAATAACACGGGAAGGTATTCGGGTTTGGCGCCGGCCATTACCGCGGTAACGGCAATATCCCGTACCGTATACTTGATGAGTTCATGATGGTCATGATCGTACACTTCACCAACCAACTCGTCAGGAGAACGTTTTGTGCCTGTAAGCATCCTGTTTACACGCTCTTCCGTCGGCAGGATAATCGGGAGCCCATCGGTCCACCCTCTTTCGTAGAAAATCTGCTGTAGATTATCCTCCGTGTCGGGTTGCAGGGTTTTTCCGGGACTGCTCGATTCAGGCCCCGCTTTTGATATGGGTTTCTTTTTCTCCTGCGGTTTGGTCAAAACATCTATTATTTCATCGATTACCGGCCTCCCGGTCTCCGGGTCTTTGCCTTCGAGCAGTTTTTTGTAGAGGACTTCGGAAGACATGCCAATTACGGGATTTTGAGTAAAAATAAAGGGCAAGGCAATGGCCCTGGGCTCATTCTTCACTACAGATTCCATTGTGTAGGCAGCAACGGGGGCCACTGGAATGCCATAATTCTGTTCGAGGTTAACTCCGCCTGCAGCAACTGCTGCAATACAGCCCGGTCAGCCGCCTACCCCCAATACTACCGCATCTCCATCTTCTTTTATTTTATCCCACAGGGCGGTATCGTTATCCGCGAAAACGAACCCCGGTTTCCGCCTGGGAATTGTTTTAACGGACGGCATATGTTCGGCAAACCATTTTTGTATCTCCAGCATGAAGTTATAGCCGCCGCCGAAGCCGATGTCCACCAGGTATAGGGTTTTATTTTCCAGGGTATCCAATCGATCCGCCAGGGTGACTGAAACCGGGTAAGGTCTGAAAAAACCCGGAGGACCACCAGGTGGAGGTTCGTCCGGACCCAACTTTTGTCTTTTCATTTCGGGACTTATTGCCGAAATAAGCGCTTTTTGTGCCATTTGCATCCTTCCTTTGTTTGTTAAGAATTCCCTTTTGGTAGAGTGGAATATATAGAGAATATGACCCTGTGTGTCAAGCTAATCATAACAGCATGATATTGTGTGACAAGGAAGCAAACTTGACAAAGATCGGCAGCAACAATATTATGGGCTACCAGTCTCATTGCCAAACAACCGTAGTTTTTATCTACTTTGGTCCTATTAAGGAGGTATTCCATGTACTCGAAGACGCTCAAGCCCGAAATCATGTCGACCATGCTTCCAAAGGATTTCCCTGAAGACAAGCTGAGCAAGCCAAAGTACGGGGTAACGGTAGAGAAAGATATCATGGTGACAATGCGAGACGGTGTCAAGATCGCCATGAATATATACCGTCCTGACGCGCAGGGACCGTTCCCCGTCATTTATGCCGCTGATTCCTATCAAAAGGACCTGGCGCACCTTCCCTCCTTACCTATCTTCCACATGCGCGAGACGAATGACATTGACTGGTTCGTTTCACGCGGATATGTATTCGTACACTCCGACTCCCGCGGCACGGGGCACTCGACGGAGGGTGAATGGCAGATGCTGAGCGAGGTGGAGCAAGACGACCTCTATGACTGCATCGAGTGGATCGCGCAGCAACCCTGGTGTACCGGAAAGGTGGGCATGTTAGGGGAATCTCTGCTGGCCTTTTCTCAGTGGTTCGCCGCTGCCAAACAGCCGCCCCATCTTGCCTGCATCATGCCCTGGGACGCTGGCGCCGACCTCTACCGCGACCTAGCCTGGCATGGCGGAATGATGGCCGTCGGTTTCCCGACCGCCTGGCATATGTGGGAGATCCGCGGGCATTATCTCCTGGGAATCCCCAATACCCTTCCTGATATGAAGGCACCCAACCGGGACATGGGCCGGTGGGATCTGGTATGGAACTTTATGAATCATCCTGCTTACGACTCCTTCTGGAAGGTCAGAAACCCGGATTTCTCTAAAATCCGGTGTCCCGTGTATGTCGTCGGGGCCCTTCACAAGGTGGGGCTCCACCTGCGGGGCGTGGTGAGAGGTTATGAAGAAGTAAATGTGCCGAAAAAAATGCTTCTCATTCATGGTGAAATGGACGGTGACGAAATGGCCATCTACAACTCGCGGGAGATGCGGCTCCTCATGCTCCGCTGGTACGACCACTGGCTCAAAGACATTGACACCGGTTTTATGAAGGAGCCGCCCGTAAACCTCTTTATCCGCGGGGCGGATATCTACCGGCCTGAGAACGAGTGGCCCCTGGCGCGAACTCAATACAGGAGCTTTTACCTGCATCCCGGCCCAAGCGGCGCTGTGGAGTCCCTCAATGACGGCCGTCTTATGGAAGAACCTCCTGCAATGGAGGATAGCTCCTTTACATATGCCTACCCTGATCAGGATTGGACCCACTTCTCCGGCGGGGGCACGGCGGTTGTTGAGGATGGTATTCCCCATCCCACCAAGCGCATTCCTACCTTTATTAGTGACCCGCTTAAGGAAGATCTTGAGGTCATCGGGAGTATTGTCCTGGAGCTTTATGCCTCCACGGATCAGACAAACACCGACTTTTTAGTTCGGCTTGTGGACCAGTGGCCCGACTCCGAGCAGGTGCCCGGCATGCCCCCGAGAGGTTTCATCCTCACCCGAGGGTGGCTTAAAGGCTCGCATATCTGCACCAAGGATGATGCACTCAGCAAGAGTTACAGGCCTTACTACAGGCACGACAAACCGGAACTGCTTGCACCGGGGAAGATTTATAAAGCAGAAATCGAGATTTGGCCGACATCCAATCTCTTCAGGAAAGGCCACCGCATCAGGATCGATGTCGCCTGCGGCGACTCGCCCGCCCTTGACTTCGGGGGGCATTACTACGGAATTAAAGTCGGCAGGGATACCTACTATCACGACAAGAATCACCCTTCCAGGCTGATCTTGCCCGTGATACCGGCATGACCGAACATCATAGATCCATGAAGCATGAATTGGGGTCACATGTTGGAGTGAATGGATTCCTAAACCCCTCCAACCCTGTAGTCCTCAGCCTAACAGTCTTCAGCCTACAGCCTGTGTTTTGCCATGGGACCGGTTCAATTGATTCCGGATGGCCGCTTCCCGGACATCAGGCGAAATGTGCACTGATAATCGAAGGTCATTTTCGTAAAAAGATAGCTATTTCAAAGGCTTAGGGAGATGAGCCCGTCCCGCTGGATGTTCAGGGCAAGCTCCCTCAGCTTGTCCTCGTCCATGTGTTTCCGCTGTTGAAATGGGGTAGGACAACAAATCAAAAGACAGGTTGGTGGAATTGTAAATTGCACAATTTCATGGGCAAGGCATACACAATTTTGTGCAATCGTAGATGGTTTGGGAAAATGCATGGGATGGCAGGATTTTCCGGAATCATATGAAAAACAGGAGGATCAAACCTTCATTATTGACAGATCCGATTGATTAGGTGAAAAGTAAAGATCCTGGCCCATAGGACCGGGTTTCCTGCAATGAAATGAAGGCCTGAGCCCGAAGAACATATCTTGACATTGTTCCCGCTGATGCGGTATGAGACGAAATAGGCAAAATAGGGGTATTTGCGCTAATCGTTCTATCCTGGAATTAATGACCAGGGCCTGCAGAGGGCGGGCCTATTTAACCAAAGGGGGGGATAATACAATGAAAAAGATTACGTTATTTTTAGTTATCTTGATGTCGGCAGCCGTGTTAATGGCTGTTTCTGTGAATCCTGCTGTCGCTGAGGAAAAAACACTTGAATTGTCACTGGTCAGTTTTCTGCCCGACATCCCTCCAGGGGGAAATTGGGCGCGTCTCTTCATCAGCAACATAGACAAGATGTCGAACGGTACCATAAAGATCAGATTCATGGGTCCGGAGGCCATCCCCGCACCTGACGCCCCTGCAGCCGTCAAAAGGGGCACTGTCGATATCGCCAGCGCCCTGGGCCCGTTCTGCGATGCCCTCGTTCCCGGCTCGAACTCTATCGGCCGCGCGGAATACAGCCCCATGGAACTGCGGAAAGGGCCTGCATTCAAGTACTACCAGGAGCAATTCGCCAAGCAGGGCATCTATTATCTTGGCGCCTCCGTATCCTCGGAGCCCCAGGTGCAGACGGTATTCTTCCTGAGAAAGGATATTGATGCCCTCAAGGACCTGGAAGGACTCAAGATCGCCGCAATGGGAGGTTCCAACAGGATGTTTATCGAAAGGGTGGGGGCTGTGTGTGTGCCAATAGACTTCCCCGACTACTTCACGTCCATGGAGCGGGGCACGGTTGACGGCTACAACATCGGTATCCCGGGGATTCAGGATTTCAGCCTGACGCCGGTTACCAAGGCCATGCTGGACGAACCCTTCAGCTCATGCGGAGGGATGATGATCATGAACATGAAGAAATACAAGAGCCTTACTCCTGAGCAGCAGGACATCCTTAATAAAGCGATGATCCAGGCGGAGATAGACGGGGCCAAGATGTTCACGGAGACCGTCGAAAAGGTGAAAAAAGATATTTCCGCCGCCGGCGTGAAGATTATCCACCTCTCCCCCGCGGATTCCAAGGCATTCTATCTCGACTATCGAAACGCCATGTGGGACGAAGATATGCACAGATGGCCCGACATCGCACCCAAACTGAAGGCCTGGCTTGTTGATCCCAACTTTCCGAGGGCGAATTAAGTCCCTCATCTTCCGGTTTCGACCGGAACTTTGCAAAAAGACCGGCAGGCTTCACCGCCTGCCGGCACCCTTTAATTCGGACAGGTAAGATATGAAGGCCTTGCATAGGGCAGAGATAATTTTCGATAAAATCATTGACTACATGCTCATGGCAGCCGCCGCTATTGTGGTCCTGGACGCCCTGGCCGTTTCCACGGATGTCATTTTGAGAAAGGTTATCGGTTTTACGTGGGCGCCCCTGTACGAGATCATCACTTACAGCCTTCTATGGATGACCTTCCTTGGCACAACGGCGATCATGAGAATGAACAGCCACGTAAAAATGGACTCTCTCACCAGTCAACTATCTCCGAAAAATGAGGCCCTGCTGAACACCATCACCCACTGCGTATGTGTGCTCCTGGCTGGTACAGTGCTGTTTTACACCATCAAACTGACCATATCGGATTATCATACGGATTTTATCCTGGCGTCCATCTTGAATCCACCCAAATGGCCCATTGAAATCATCATCCCCATTGGATTCTTTATGTTGTTGGTTCAGATCATCAGGAATGCCAAGGGGTTCTTTGAGAGTTACAAGGACCTGTCCCGGAGGAAAAAGCCTGATGTCGATCACCAGGCCGGGGCGGATAAGCCCTCGTCTCACGATTGACCGGAGGTATTGCCGTGGAGTGGTATTTCGCAATAGTGCTGATGTTCGGTTTACTGATTGCCTTCATGGCAACAGGCATGCCCATATCCTTTGCCTTTATATTCATTTGCATCATCGGGTCATACCTTTTCTGGGGAGGCGAGGCCGGTCTCGAACAACTGGCCATGAGTTTTTACAGCTCCGTGAGCAACTACAACTTCCTACCCATCCCCCTTTTTATCCTCATGGGGGATATCGTTTTTACCTCCGGAACGGGTACGCGCCTTATTGACGCCGTGGACCAGATCCTCGGAAAGCTCCCCGGAAGACTGAGCCTCCTTGCCATAGGTTCCGGCGTTCTCCTTGGCACCATGATCGGCATCAGCGGGGGATCGATCGGCATACTCGGCAAGGTCCTCGTGCCGGAGATGGAAAAACGGGGTTACGATAAATCCATGACCCTGGGACCGATCGTGGCGAGCGGCACGCTTGCGATCCTCATACCTCCCAGTGCACTTGCCGTTTTCCTCGGCGCCGTCGGGCAGGTGTCAATCGGCAAGCTCCTCCTCGCCATCATCGTACCCGGTCTCATGGTGGCGGCCCTGTTCATCGGCTACATCATCGTCCGCTGCGCAATAAATCCGGCCCTGGCCCCGAATTATGAGGTCCCTCCCGTACCGCTCTCGCAAAAAATCAAGACAGGCTTCACCCAGATAGCCCCCATCGTCCTGGTGATCTTTGCGGTTATCGGGAGTGTCTTTACGGGCATCGCAACGCCAGGGGAATCGGCCGCCCTCGGGGTCATCGCCTGTTACATTTTAGCCGCCCTCTACCGCAAGCTTTCCTGGCATACCATCAAGCACTCCGCCCAGGATACGATCCACGTGACGGTCATGGTCTTTTTCATCGTCGTCGGATCCATAAGCTTCGGCCGCATACTGGCCACGACCGGGGCTATTTCCACGCTGGTCCACTGGGCAACGGGTCTCAACGTCCACCCTATCTTTCTAATCATTGCCACACAAATGATCCTTGTCTTTCTCGGCGCCTTCATGGACCCCGCGAGCATCGTCATGATCACCGCCCCCCTCTTCTTCCCCCTCGTAAAGGCCCTCGGTTACGATACGCTATGGTTCGCCGTTATATCACTGATGAACATACAGCTCGGTCTCATCAGCCCGCCCTTCGGCCTGGACTGCTTTACCATGAAGGCCATCGCTCCGGGAGATGTTACGCTGGGGGATGTCTTCAAGTCGTCCATACCGTTCATGTTTTTGGGCTTCCTGACAATGGCCCTGATCATGATATTTCCTCAGATCGGGCTCTGGTTGCCGAATTTGATGGAGAGATAGCTGTTTGGGCTGTAGCAGGCTGAAGGCTGGAGTCTGTTAGGCTTTCTTCATTGAATTTTTGAAGGTCCATCTTTTCGTCCCAAGAGGAAACCGATTCCGGACGCTGAGAAAATGAGCGCTGCCGCGAGCATGAAACCTATTTTATAACTCCCCGTTACATCGAACATGTAGCCGGTCACAAAGGGGCCGATGGCGGAACCGATGCCCCAGAATAGATTGATCGCCCCTAAAATCGCCCCCATATTTTCAAAGCCGAGGGTTTCTCCAATCAGGGCCGGTAACTGGGGCGCATGCCCTCCGTAGGAAAAGCCGAAAAGGATGCCGAAAATGAAAAGCGACCAGGTGGATGACGTCGCCATTAGCCAGACGAGCATGAGCCCTTCCGAAAAAGTGCATATAATGAGCGTCTTTCGCCTTCCAATCCAGTCAGATACGATACCCATGATGATCCTGCCTGCCATGCTGGCGCCGGTTACCGTGCTTAGTACAGCGGCTGCAGTCATTGGTGATTCGCCTCGACTTTGGCTGTAGGCGACGATGTGCACAATGACCGTCTGGACGCAAACGCCAACTGACAGAAATAACAGACAGAATAGCAAGAATGTTCTGGTTTTGAATACCCGCTTTATCCCCAGAAATCCGGGGGACATCGCCGTGCCCTTTTCCTCTTTGCCGGATTCCTTTCTGTTTTCTGCTTTAACTCCGATTCGCTCGTCTTTGTCCCTATGTTTTTTTTCGAGAAACAAGGCAAGCGGAATGATGCCTCCGGCAATGCATGCTGTGACATGGTAAGCAAATCGCCAACCGCTTATCAGGATGAGGTGGGTTATAAGGGGGGCCATAATAAGGGGTCCGAAACCGATTCCCGCGCTGTTGAGTCCCAGGGCAAGACCTCTACGTTCAATAAACGTTCTGGATATGGTCGTCATTGTCGGGATATAACCGGCACTCAACCCGATACCGATCAACCCGTAGGTCAGATAAAGTTGCCATAGGGAATCGATAAAACCGGTCAAAAGAAAACCTGAACCGAGAATGAATGCGCCGACCATGACTGTTATTCTCGGCCCATAGTTATCCACGGCCCATCCTGCAACGATTCCAGAAATGGAGAATACCCAGAGCGTAACGGAATAGGCCCCTGATACGGCCGCCAATGTCGATCCAAAGCTTTCTCTGAGTGGATTCAGGAATACACCAAAAGAAAACGCCGCCCCATGGAATATTGCAACCACAAAGAAGCACACACCGACAGTGGTCCACTGGGAAAAAGATTTACGGTGATCCAAAATCATTTGAGACGGTTCGCTCAAGATAAGCATCCAGTCTTTGCCGGCCGATGGGCCTTCGACAACAATGGACTGTCGCCCGACAGATTCATTTTAAAAACAAATTTAAAACGGTTCAAAAGGCCCTGATAACTCCTTTCTAGGGCTCATCCATAAACTAACGTTTTTGGATTCGCGCTATCAGCAATCAGCATTCAGCAATCAGTAAAAGACATTGAAAACAAGGGTTTGGCTGACGGCTGATCGCTGACCGCTGAAAGCATTATCCAGAAATTGATTGTTTCTGGATGGACACTACCTCAATCTTGCATGTAATGACCTTTTGGAGCCATATATTCAATATATCAAATTTTATAAAAATCAAGATGATTTCATATCAATCCCTATAGCCTAATAGGCTACAATCTAATAGCCTCCAGTCTGATAGCCTAATAGTCTTCAGCCTGCGGCCTACAACCTGTGTTTTGCTATAATCACATACCTGCTTGTCACACCTGAAATCCGCTTTTTCTGCATAGCGGCCACATTACCGGAATAAAATTCCTTACGCCAAATTTATATTTTTTTGAAGATCTAAAGATGTTGATATCGTCAATAATGTATATTTCGAGACTGGCAGCCATGAATACCTATCCCTGTGGTTTTTTGGGTGATTCCAGGCGCGAATCTACGTGCAGTTATCTTCAGATACAACGGTACAGGTCAAAGCAAAGATATCCGGGCCCCCCATGTGGCAGAGGCCCTTCAGTACCTGAGCCTGGATAGGAAGACCTTCAGGTGAGCAAAAGTGCCGCACGGAATTTGGATGATAGAGGATTAATCCATCGTTCTATGATTGCTGATCTATCCGGAATTGCGAGCTGGGGCGCCGGACGCTTCGGCTTCTTGCGCCGCATCTTCGGCCTTTGCCGCCGCCTTAGCCGCCTTTCGGGCGGCCTGATGGGCCTGTTTTGCGGCTGCAGCGGGTTCCTGCGGGGGCTGCCCTGTGTGCGCGGTATTGTTTTTCATTGGATCCTTATTGTCTGCTTTTCAAAATGGCTTTCCGATGTTAACAGGGCGATCAAATAGAATGAACACGATAATTCCAAGGCATACGGCAAGCCGCAACAGCGGCTACTTTCGCCCCAGTTGCTCCCTCGCCGCCGCTACAACACGTTCCGGCTCGAACCCGAATTTCCTCTGGAGTTCCTTGAGGGGCGCCGAGGCCCCGAACGTCTTCATGCCAATAATATGGCCCGAGGAGCCGACGTAGCGTTCCCATCCGAAGGTCGAGGCCTCCTCCACCGCGACCCGGGCGGTCACCTTGGGCGGCAGCACGCTGTCCCGGTACTCCTGGGTCTGATGATCGAAAATCTCCCATGACGGCATCGATACCACCCGAGGGCGGATGCCCTCGGCGAGAAGCTTTTCGTGGGCTTCCACCGCCAGACAGACTTCGCTGCCCGTGGCAATAAGGATCACTTCGGGGTTCCCGTCAGGGGCATCGGCCAGAACGTAGGCGCCGCGCGCCACTCCGGAAGCCGGCGCATATTTGCTCCGATCCAGGGTCGGCAAGGGTTGGCGTGAGAGCGCCAGCACGGCAGGCTGATGGCGCAGTTGCATGATGTAGCGGTAGGCCTCGACGACTTCGTTGGCGTCGCCGGGCCGCAGCATGACCAGCCCAGGCATGGCCCGGAGCGACGCCAGTTGCTCCACGGGCTGGTGAGTCGGGCCGTCCTCCCCGTCCCCCATGGCATCGTGGGTGAAAATAAAAATTGTGGGCAGCTCCATCAGGGTCGAAAGCCTTATGGCAGGCCTGGCGTAATCGCTGAAGATAAAGAAGCTTGCGCCAAAGGCCCGCAGCTTGGATAGGGATAGCCCGTTTACAATGGCCGCCATGGCGTGCTCCCGGATACCGAAATGCAGGTTCTTTCCCCCCGGGCTGCCGGCCTGGAAATCTCCTGCGCCCTCAAACTTCAGGAGGGTTCGGTTCGATGGCGCCAAATCCGCCGAACCTCCTAAAAACCAGGGGATGTTCTGTGCGAGCACGTTCAACACCTTGCCCGAGGCATCCCTCCCGGCCAGGCCTTTGGGGTCGGTCGGGAACACGGGAAGGTTGCGGTCCCATCCGGAAGGCATTTCGCGGCGCTGCATCCGGTCGATTTCAGCAGCGAGCTCCGGGTACTTGTCCTGGTACGCCACAAAGCGTTCCATCCACCGGCGACGAGCCTCTGCCCCCCGGGCCCCCACCCCGGCGGTGAAATGCTCCTGAACGCCTTTGGGGACAAAGAACTGGGCATCCTCGGGCCAGCCATAGAAACGCTTACAGAGACGGACCTCCTCGTCGCCGAGGGGCTCTCCATGAGCCGCGGAAGTGTCCTGCTTGTGGGGGGAACCGTAGCCGATGTGACTATCCAGGATAATCAAGGTGGGGCGGCCCTTTGTCTGTCGGAAGATCTCCAGGGAATGTTGGATGCGGTCGATGTCATTGGCGTCACCGACGCGCAGCAGGTTCCACCCGTACCCCAGGAACCGGGCCGCGATATCTTCCGTGAAGGTGATTCGGGTATTCCCCTCGATGGTGATGTGGTTGTTGTCGTAGACCCAGCAGAGGTTATCCAGGCCCAAATGGCCTGCGAACGAGGCCGCCTCCGACCCGATGCCCTCCATCATGCAGCCGTCCCCGCAAACGGCATAGATGTCATAGTCGAAGATGTCGAAGCCGGGTTGGTTGTACCGGTGGCTAAGCCACTTTTGGCCGATGGCCATGCCGACGCTGGTGGCGATTCCCTGCCCCAGAGGGCCGCTAGTGGTCTCGACCCCCGAGGTCCAGTGGTATTCGGGATGCCCCGGGGCCTTGCTATCGAGCTGGCGGAAACGGCGGATATCTTCCAGGCTCACCGCGGGCTGCCCCAATATCTCGTAATCGGCGTTCACCGCCTTAACGCCGGTGAGGTAAAGCACGGACCAGAGCAGCATCGAGGCGTGACCGTTGGAGAGCACAAACCGATCGCGGTTGGGCCAGATGGGGTCCTGGGGATCGAAACGCATGACGCGGTTCCAGATCGTGTAGATCAGAGGCGCCAGCGCCATGGGGGTGCCGGGGTGCCCGGACTTGGCCTTTTGGACCGCATCGATCGAAAGGGTGCGGATCGTGTTGATCGCCAATTGAACCATTTGCTTGTCGGCCATAGCTGTTCCTTTCGGTATGCAAGGTCTATATCGGCCCCGCCGGTAAGAGGGCCAGGGGCCGTCGCGACCTCAAGATTTGGCAGGCATCCATTATTGGTAAATATGGCCGTGGGGGTGCAAATGTCCCTTGACCCTGTCCAGGAACTCCTTGTGTTCCTTCCTGGTCAGAGCAAGATGGTGATAGATATGCAGCTTGAACCAGTCTTCGATGAAGATCCATACCAGACAGTACCCCCACACCAGGCCTACGTAAGACCACGGAATCGGCGCCACCAGCCAGCTCACATATTCATCATGGAAGCGGCGGTTGACTTCCTCGGGAGTCTTCCCCTCCCACTGTCCGTAAGCGATTTCCTTGAGTCGTCTGGAAATACATCCTGAGGTAAAAGGGGGGATCAAGAATTTTCCATATTGGGACTATACTCCCCCAGGCGCGCCATGCTGTTGCATCTGGCCCGGTGATAAAGGGCTTTTTGGGCAGCAGCTAAATTGTTTTCCTGTCCTTTCCAAATATCCAGGGCCGACTGCTGGATGGCCCGCGAAAAGGAAAAAGTCAGAACCCAGGGCATCTTGGACCGCCACCGGAAATTCATGGCATTCAAGCGTGCTGAGGCGAGTTCCGCACTCTGTCCCCCGGACAGGAAAGCGATGCCAGGGACCGCCGCCGGCACGGCCCGGAGCAGGCAATTCACTGTGGTGTCCGCCACTTCTTCCACACTAACTTGTGTGGGACAATCTCTGCCGGGGAGAACCATGTTGGGCTTTAAAATCATGCCTTCCAATAGCACCCGCTGCCGGTGTAGTTGGCTGAAGACCGTGTGCAATGTCTCCTCAGTTACCCGGGCACACTGCTCCAGGGTGTGGTCCCCGTCCATAAGCACTTCCGGCTCCACTACGGGAACCAGACCGGCTTCCTGACACAGGGCCGCATAACGGGCGAGGGCGTGGGCGTTGGCTTCGACACATCCATGACTGGGAATACCCTCGCCGATAGTGATGACCGCCCGCCATTTGGCAAACCTGGCCCCCATCTGCCGGTATTCCGATAAGCGCTCTCGAAGACCGTCCAGACCCTCGGTAACTTTCTCCCCCGGATGGCCGGCCAGATCTTTGGCCCCGGTGTCTACCTTAATGCCCGGGACGATTCCGGCGTCAGTCAGCAGCTTGAGAAAAGAAGTGCCGTCATTTTTTGACTGACGGATGGTCTCATCATATAAAATGGCGCCGCTGATGAATTCTCCCAACCCGTCCACGGTCAAGATCAATTCCCGCCAGGCCCTGCGAGCCTCCACTGTTTGCGGGATCCCCAGTTTAGCAAAACGTTTGTTGCAGGTCGGGTTACTTTCGTCCATGGCCAGGAGGCCCTTGCCCGCCTGCATCATGGCCTGAACCGTGGTGTTGAGTTCCGGTTTATCCATTTGACACCTCCTTAGACTATTCTCAAAAGGGCCACTTCCAGTCAGTGACGTCCTGTCGATCTACGCCGAACTCGTAGGCGTGATTCATACACGCGATCCGCTGGTCGAGCAGGGCCTCTCGAATGCTGGACCCCGTGTCACTGAAACGGGGTATCCGATCAATGGCGTCCATGGCCAGGCTAAAGCGGTCGGTTTGGTTGCGGATGGCCAACTCCAGTGGCGTATTGATGTTTCCCTTCTCTTTGTAACCGCGCACATGAATGTTGTGCTGGCCGGGCCGGCGGTAGGTTAACCGGTGAATCAGCCATGGGTAAGAATGGAAGTTGAAGATCACCGGCCTGGTGGAAGTAAAGAGGGCCTCGAACTCACGGTCCGTCATCCCGTGGGGATGTTCAGTTTGCGGCACCAGCTTGAACAGGTCCACGACGTTCACGAAACGAACCTTTATGTCAGGCAAGTGCTGACGGAGGAGGGCGGTGGCGGCAAGGGACTCCATGGTCGGCACGTCGCCGCAGCTCGCCATGACCACATCGGGCTCGACTCCCTGGTCGTTGCTGGCCCAGCTCCAGATGCCTGCGCCTTTGGTGCAGTGCGCAATCGCCGCGTCCATGTCCAGGTACTGAAGGTGTACCTGTTTGTCCGCCACGATGACATTGACATAGTTCATGCTTCGCAGGCAGTGGTCAGCTACGGAAAGGAGGCAGTTGGCGTCGGAGGGCAGGTAGATGCGCACCACGCCGGGGCTCTTGTTGACGACCACGTCGAGAAAACCGGGGTCCTGATGGGTGAAACCGTTGTGGTCCTGGCGCCAAACCAGCGCGGTAATCAGCAGGTTGAGCGACGCCACCTTGGCCCGCCAGGGCAGGTCGTTGCACTTTTCCAGCCACTTGGCATGCTGGTTGAACATGGAGTCGATGACGTGGATGAACGGCTCATAGCTGTTGATGAAACCGTGCCGGCCGCTCAGAATATAACCCTCCAGCCATCCTTCTACCGTGTGCTCGCTGAGCATCTCCATGACCCTGCCCTTCTGGGCCAGATTGCCGCCGTCCTCGTCCTCCTGGAAATACTCCCCCATCCAGACTTTCTTGGCGACCTCATAGATGGCTTCGAGCTTGTTGGATTGGGTCTCGTCCGGCCCAAAAACGCGGAAGTTTTCCATGTTCAACCGCATGACTTCCCGAAGGAAGTTGCCCAGGGTAGGAACATTCCCGGCCAAGGTCCCTCCGGGTTTCTTAACCTCGACAGCGAAGTTGCGGAAGTCAGGCATGTCCAGTGGCCGACGCAGAAGACCGCCGTTGGCCACTGGATTGGCGCTCATGCGCCGGTTCCCCTTGGGGGCCAATGTTTTTAATTCGGGAATCAGACGCCCCTTTTCGTCAAAACGCTCCTCCGGCTTGTAGCTGCGCATCCACGATTCCAACAACTTCAGGTGGGCCGGGTTATCGGCAACTTCGGTGAGGGGAATTTGATGTGCCCGCCAGAAACCCTCCAGGTAGTGCCCGTCCACCTTGCGAGGCGCCGTCCAGCCCTTGGGGCTCCGAAGGATGATCATCGGCCAGCGCGGCCGTAAGGCGTGGCCGCTCTGCCGCGCCTCCTCCTGGAACTTGCGGATCTCCAGGACGCAGTGTTCCATGGTGGCGGCCATGGCCTGATGCATGC
>CAZGIZ010000038.1:0-32380 GCA_964526655.1 uncultured Desulfobacteraceae bacterium
ACGCGGGAAGGGTAAACGGGAACTCAGCCATGAATAGTGAAGGATTCGCATGGACTATGACCGCCATCCTTTCTGATAATCCTTCCTGGGGGCTTACGGAAGTCTATTTTCATTATCTGGCCCAATTAACAAAGTCTCCCGCCGATGCCGAGGCATACCTGGAGACTACCCCAAGGGGCGGCGTCACGGGCGGTTTCATCATGACCGATAAATCAGGGAACATTTCCGTGTTTGAATGTAATGCCGGCCATTTTTCCAAAAGGAAACCGGGTGACGCGGGTGAACCGGGCCCTTGGGTGGTCCAAACAAACCATCTAATAGATCCATCATTGCGTGAATATAATCCGCCTTGGTTAGGTGTAATAGGCACCTATACCCGCTATGATACGGTCTCCCAGTACTTGAAAGAGGCCCCCTCAAAATCAATAGACTTCAGCTTTGCCAAAAAAATGCTCGCATCCGATGATTGGTTCGAGGCTGCTACGGGCAAGTGGCATCGTAACGAACCAGGGGCCCAGGGCATTTCTAATAATCGCACCTCCGTAGCCCAGAGCATCTTTTTCCCGGCTGATCTGACTGCCTATCTACAGACCGGCACCCCAAGCGGCAATGGTTTGCCGGCATATGCAACGGGCGAGTATGTGAAAATCAAGTTGGCAACCGATCCGAAAAAGGTCGTGGACCAGGCGGATGCCGATGCCCTGGCATTTTACTGGGATGCGACAGGTTCCTTTCAGCATGACCTGAACGCCAAGGCCCCATACCTGACAATCCCTGTTGTCGAGGACATAAGGGAAAAACTGGATCAGTCGTTTACCGCCTACTCACTCGGCATGGACAGGGCTGCCTTCGCAAACATTGAGGGGGATGCTCAGAAAAAATTGAATTTATGGGCATCGGCCCTTACCTATTATGCAAAGGCACAGCTCTACGCGCAGATGGCAAAGACATCTCTATTGAAGGCCAGTACTGGGAAGTAATAAGATTGCATTCATGAGGGGCGATCATTATTCGCCCCTCACAAAGAAAGTCTTTTTTATTTGAAACAGCAAATCTCACTCCCCTTTATTTTCGTACCTGTAGAATAAGCCAGTTCCCCCAACAATAACAAATATCTTCCTCTCAGCATTCCAACAAGTCCAATGCAATGATTGACTGGTACACATTCATAGAAAACGTGACCTCCCCGGATATTTTTAACGTTTTGATGTTAATGAAATGGCATCAGTCCTTGTTACTAATTTTCCTTATTATATTAAAATCTTACAGCTATATTAGCATATTTAAAACTTGCTTTTTCACACTGATTGTTCTTAAATACGAAGATGCAAAATTAGATAAAAGCGTTTGAAATAGGAATCTTTATAAGGAAAGCATGAATTTCTATTATCATTGGTAATTCTCTTATCGGAATGAATCACAGGTGTAAAATCATCCAATGCTCGGAATATGGATATAGTCAATCCCGTATATGCTATATATAATTCATGGGTTGTAGGATGAAAGAATTTATAAAGCGCATGCCCATTTTGGATGTAAACTCAGACGAGAGGTCCAGCGATGGTTTGTATCCGATTCAACCTTACACCTGGGAGGGCGATGTTTATGTAGGCTTTCCTTCCAGACCTTATATGAATATTGTGGCATTTTACCATCAGACTCAGCCAAATGAAGACAGGGGAAATAGAACCATTTATCCTTCAGGAAATACGGCTGTTGTTTGCCGTTTGAATGAGGACAGTCCCGAATCGTTTTTAGTAGGTACGCCAACAATTCCTAAAGATCCGGAGTATGTTACCGGTAAGGGTGAATACTTTGTTGCGCTGTTTTGGATCGGTGTTGGCTTTTGCCTTTTTCCGTTTCCCCCACCAGAGATAACCAACAGACACATTCCTCTAAATAAAATATTTCCGGGAAAAGCTGAGAGTCTCGTGGAACAGATGATTAATGTAAAATCTTTCTCCCAAAGAGTGAACATCTTTGAACGTTTTCTTTCCGAGATAATGTCAAGCTCCCGTCAAATTCCTATGCAATATAAGGCAGCCATAAGAAAGATATATCGAGCATCTATAATGCATTTCGGCTTGGAAGACGAAAAGCTCTTTCAAACAGAATTTTCCAACAGGCATACTCGAAGGATTTTCAAGCAATATGTTGGGGTTTCTCCTAAATTGTTTAAACGCATCATTCGCTACCAAAATTCTTTGAACCTGATTAGCACCCATCCGAAACAGTCCATGGCTTATCTTGCTGTAAAACAAGGATATTTCGACCAATCTCACTTCATTAAAGAATTTAAACGATTTCAAGGAATAACACCAGTCGAATTCATCCGCAGGTTCATTTTGAAATGAGTTCGATATGTTATATAATTGTCAATTTCTATTGAAGGATAAGGATATTTATAAAGGACATAGATATGAATGATGTATATTTAAGACTTGCAAGGCGCTTCGACAGCCCTCCCGCGGGTTACCCTGATACGGCTTCAGGGGTTGAGCTTAGGATATTAAAACGTCTGTTTACGCCTGAAGAAGCAGAGGCAGCAATTTGATCTTACCCTTTTTTCTGAGTCTGCGGACGCCATCGCAAAGAGACTTGGAAAAAACGAATCAGATATTGAAAGGCTTTTATACAGCATGTCCAAAAAGGGACTCATTGGCCGCTCAGGCAAAGAACAGAACACAGGGCAGCCGACTTTCGGTTTGACTCCTTTCCTGCATTGACTGGACACCCTATTTACGATCCAAACTGACAAAAAGAAAATATGATGCTTACTAAATATCCAAACTTATTTCAACCCATCAAAATCGGTAATTTGGTTTTTAAAAACCGCATTACTAACGCCCCGATTTACAACTTCCTGGCTTCCTACGATAATCACATCACTCGAGAAGGGATAGATTTTTCCAAACCATTCGGTAAAGGTGGGGCAGCAACGGTTACTTTGGGTAGTGGGTTTATAAATCGAGTGTTGCCTCCTTCAGCCCATCATATTATTGGGATGAGTGATGATTTTATGGTCGTCTATCTGTCGGAATGGTGTGAAGCGGTCAAGCGTTTCGGCTCAAAGGCGTGTGTTGAATTGGTACCGATTGCTCCATATTTCGGCACGCACGAAGTTGAGAGCTCCGTCGGAATACCAATGGAAATAGACTGTAATTTGTTGACCGAAAGAGAACTTAAAGATTTTATCGAGGACTACGCCAAGGCCGCAGGCACAGTGCTAAAGGCTGATGGAGATATGGTTTTGGTTCACGGTGCGCATTGCCAGTTACCCGCCCTGCTGTTTTCAAAGGTATTTAATAAAAGGACGGATCAATACGGTCCCCAGTCTTTTGAGAATCGATGCCGGTTTGCCGTGGAAGTTCTTGACGCCGTTAGGGCCGAGGTTGGTGACAGGTTGGCTATTGAATACCGTATCAGCGCCATTGACATGGTTCCCGGATCACCTGACATTCAGGAAGTCATTGAGTTCGGCAAAACCATCCAGGATAAAATCGATCTTTTACATGTCTCCAGGGGTAACCTGGCTATCAATAAGCTGACGCCGTATATCTTCCCCCCGACTTACATGGGCCACAACATCAACATTGAGTACGCTGCCCAGTTTAAAAAGGCCCTGGATATCCCGGTTAGTGTTGTTGGCGCGGTCACTTTTGAAGAGGCTGACAAAGCCATAGGGGAAGGAAAGGTGGATCTGGTTGCTTTAGGCCGCCAACTGATCGCTGACCCGGAAACAGTGAATAAATTGGAACATGGTCAGGAGGAGAAGATTCGCCCATGTATACGCTGTAATACATGCATCAGCAGAAGCCACTTTGGGATGAAACCCCCCAGATGCGCTGTTAATCCGGTGTTGGGGCGTGAACTGGATTATCAGTATTTCCCGGCATCAAAAAACAGGAAAAAAGTTGTTGTTGTCGGTGGCGGCCCGGCTGGTCTGGAAGCAGCCAGGACTTTAGCAGAACGGGGGCATGCCGTCATCCTGTTTGAAAAGAATTCGAAATTAGGCGGACTCTTATGTCAAGCAAGCACTGCCCCTTTCAAGGCAGATTTACGCAAATATCTTGAGTGGTCTGTTCAAGTGACTGGACAATACGCGAATATTGATGTGAGACTTTCTACAGAGGCGACTCCCGAGCTGATTGCCAAGGAAAATGCAGACGCCCTTATTATAGCTCTCGGGGCTGCCCCAAACATTCCGGAGTTGACCTGTCAAGATAAGTCAAAAGTTATCTGGGTTGGTGATATGGATAAGGACGATATTTATATTGGCAGGAATATTCTAATCGCAGGTGCAGGTTTGACAGGCTGTGAAACGGCTTTGAGGTTTTTACAGGCCGGTAAAACAGTGACCTTAATCGACGCCCTGCCAAAGGAAAAGCTCGGAACAGGTTCCTCACCAATCAATGCCTACGCCCTATTCGGCCTCTTGGAAAAGCATAACGTTGACTTGAGACCTGAGACAAAGTTGATTGATATAACGAATGATTATGTTGTTATCAAAAAGGGCAACAGAGAGGAAAATCTGGTATTTGATACTGTTATCCTGGCATTAGGTATGAAAGCGAACGCTAACTATGAATCCATCAGGCAGTTAAGGGCTACCGTGGCAGAGAGTTATGTTGTCGGTGACAGCAATGACAAAGACGGTGCTCTCTGGAACGCCACATCAAGCGCTTTTGACTCGGCTATGGCTATCTAATCCGATTCTTTTCGCGTTGACCTGTTGATCGCGTTTTCTCAAATCTTGCTGTTTTTAGCAAACGCGTTGTGGGAAAAAAAGGACAATTCGAGTCAACGCATTATCCATTGATTTCTATAAGCCCGCCAACCTGAGTGAAAAGCGCCCTGGTATCAGCAACATCCCAATGCTCGCAAAGCTTTCCATCCCTGAGACGATATATGTCGACAACATCAAAATTTATTTTATTGCCCGTAGGCTTATAATCAAGAAAACCTTCACCAGTATGGGTGCCGGTAATCGTGTAATATACAAAAACAATATCATCTTCCGCAACCATCCTGTTAATAGTCGCGTATGCGTCAGGGATAGCAGCGAAATACCCCTTATGAAACTCTACAAATCCTTTCATCCCCTGATCAACATCCTGATTGTGCTGTATGTAATCTTCATGCATATACCGACTCACCGCATTAAGATCGTGTTTTTGAAAAACGACTTCAAAAAATTCCTGTACAACCTTTTTATTATTCCCGGCATCCATGGTCGTTTCCTTTCATTTTTTAATGGCAGTAAAATATCGCGTATTCAGTTGAAGGGATAAGGTTTGCTTTTTGGTTTTATGCTTAATGTGTAACAACCGCTGCAATTTCTAAAACACCTATCAGGAATATATAAGGAAAAATCACGTTTGTCACTATATAAAACTACCAACCCTAAGTTATTGATGCTCCTATAACTTTCCGGAATTACAGCGTAATAAGCAAATTTTATCATTTGTATTTAATTGACATGATAATAATATCTGCTTTATTGTATTAAATATTTAAGAAATTATTATTGATAACATTTTTAAAAATTACTCAATTTTTTACCAAAAATGAATAGTGCCGTTATTACCAACATACAGGGTTATTCTATTCATGACGGACCGGGTATCAGGACAGTTGTCTTTTTTAAAGGCTGCCCTTTGTCCTGCAGGTGGTGCGCTAATCCCGAATGTATCTCTAAAGAACCCCAGATAGGTTTCATTAATTCGCTTTGCCAACAATGTGGAAAATGCCTGGATGCATGCCCGAACAACGCTATCAGAATCGGTGAGGATACGCACCGTATAGATTATTCCTGCTGTGAAGCATGCGGAAAGTGCAGGGATAATTGCAGTTATGGCGCTCTGATTAAATACGGAGACCTGATGACTGTTGAGGAGGTCTGGGATGCCGTGAAACGTGATAAGATGTTTTATGATGCATCCAATGGCGGCGTGACCGTTTCGGGCGGGGAGCCATTGCTTCACCCGGTTTTTGTACGGGAGTTGTTTGAGATATGCCGTAATGAGCATATAGGTACCTGTGTCGAGACATGCGGTTTTGTTGATTCGAATGCATTTCTGGAAGTTTTGCCCGTAACAGACCGCTTTCTGTTTGACCTGAAACATTTGGATTCCGACACCCACAAAGAATATACCGGACATCACAATAACAAAATCCTTAAAAATGCCGCATTTTTAATAGATCATGACGCGGATGTTGTTTTTCGACAGCCGTTGATACCGGGCGTTAATGATTCACGCATAAATATTGAAGCAACGGCGGAGTTTTTAAAGAACCTCGACGAAAAGGCGTTAAGCCTTGAGCTTATGCCCTTTCATAGAATGGGGCAGGATAAGTATAAGGCACTCAATATTGAATATTGTCTGGCGGATCTTAGAATCATGGAAAATGAAGACCTGGAAGCTGTAAAAAATGCATATATTGATCGAGGAATAAATTGTACGATCTCACGATAATATTAGAGTGAGGAGAAAAAATGACTGATATTAATACCAGGCTGCTTGAGAGGATTGATGGGTTGAAGCTCAGCGAGCGTATTCAGCAATGGAAACAGGCAGTGAAGTCATCCGGATGGAAGCTTTTTGCTGACAGGGAAAAATGGACGGTAGCATCATGGAGTGAGACAGAGGGAGAAGATATTCAGATCCGCCGTGCCAAATTGTTAAAAAAGATCCTCGAAAATATTGAAATCCGTATTCATGAATATGACGTGATTGTGGGACGTTTGACTCCCGAAGTTATAGGATGCGCTACTTCCTTCGACATTTCCGGAGACTATATACCCGATCTATGGAATAATAACGCAGAGCTTAATATTACAATGGACGCGAATGTCGGGCTGGATAATGAAAGTATCGAGATCCTTCGCAATAGCGCCCGATTATTTAGCGGTAAGACAGCTCCTGAAATGACATATAAGGCATGGGAGACAATTGTCGGTTCATGGGTTAAGGATGCGGAAAAAGCAAAATTAAAGGATCCAACCCTGGATACAGGTATATTCGGCCAGTGTACGTCAGTGCTGATGTGGGAAAAGATTCTGAAAAAAGGAGTCAGGAGTTTTATTGACGATGCCCGGTCCCACATAGATGAATTTATCAAGAATCAGGAGACAGATATAGATAGGCTTTATTTCTGGAAATCAGCCATTATTGTATGCGAGGCGGCAATAAATCATTCCCTCAGATACGCCGCTCTGGCAAGACAAATGGCAAAAACTGAAACGCGTGAAGAACGTAAGGCCGAGCTCCTTGAAATCGCCCGTATCTGTGAATATGTACCCGAACATCCGGCCAGGACCTTTCATGAAGCGCTACAGTGTATGTCTATTATCGGTGTGTGTAAAAACTATGAGAACCCCATGCACAATAATCCCCAGTGGGGCCGGGGTGATCAGTATCTGCACACATACTTTATAAATGATATAAATAGCGGAACCATAACGCTGGAAAAAGCGTCTGAGTTACTGGCAGAACTTATTGGCCGGTGGGGTACTCAAACCTTTGTCGCGGCCGAGAGTTTAAAGGAATCCCATCAGATAAATTTTGCGATCAATAATATAATGGTCGGTGGTGCTGACAGGACCGGCGCAGATTCTTCAAATGAATTAAGCTATCTTTTTCTGCATGTTGTTGGTCTTTTACAATTGTCATCTCCCACTGTGGGGCTCCGCTGGAACAAGATGACACCCGATTGGCTTATGAACAAGGCAATCCGCACAAATATGATTACTAAAGGCGGCATCCCTCTTTTTGAGAATGACGAAGTGGTAATCTCCCATTTCCTGGATGACGGCATACCCATTGAAGAGGCAAGGGAGTGGTGCGGCTTGGGCTGTGTATATCCCTGTTTGCCTTCCAGGGCGGAACATTACGGTGCTGAGGGAGTAGCTGCCTGTAATATGGCCGCAATGCTTCACCTGGTACTCCATAACGGGATTGATATTAACGGTAAACTTACCGGGGTTCAAACAGGTGATCCGAGGAAATTTAAAACCTTTGATGAACTCTACAATGCCTTGATGGTGCAGCATAAATTCGTCACTCACAGAATCTTCTGGCTTGCTGCAATCGCCAGAAAGGAACAGCCGAAACACATAAGACTGCCATTTTTATCAGTAATGGGCATTGAGAAATGTATGGATGATGGTCAGGACTTACTTATACCCCACCCTGACTACACCATGTTCGGCATTTCCGATCGGGCTATCATCGATGTTGCCGACTCCCTTATGGCTATAAAGAAGCTGGTATTTGATGAAAAGAAATTGACCATGGATGAACTGCTCAATACCCTGGATAATGACTTTGAAGGTGTAAAGGGTGAAGAGCTAAGGCAGATGTGTCTTGCTCAGCCTAAGTATGGTAATGATATTGATGAAGTGGACAACCTTGTCGGAAAGATAAGTAAAGACTCATATGATATAATCAGGAGTTATGATAACTCTCCCTTCAGGAAATATCTTGTGGCGAGAGAGGGGCTCGCCTGGCATTATTTCGGTGGACTCGGCGTAGGAGCCTTACCTAACGGAAGAAATGCATTAGAGCCCCTTAATGACGGCGCATTGTCACCCATGCGGGGTGCAGACAAGAAAGGGCCCACTGCTGTAATCCGCTCGGCATTGAAGGCAGGATTTAAGGAATCCTATGCTTCGGTCCTTAATCAGAAGTTCTCCTCATCCATTGTGCAAAGTGAAGAGAGCATTAATAAGCTTGTTGCCTATACAAATGCCTTCATGCTAAATAACGGCTCTCACATCCAGTACAACATTGTCGACACCAATGAACTGAGAGCGGCCAAAAAAGATCCGCAAAAATACAAAGACCTCATTGTTCGAATAGGCGGCTTCAGCGCCTATTTCACACAGCTTTCTCCCAGTATCCAGGACGACGTAATAAACAGGAGCGAGCATAGCCTATAAGGGCGAATTTCATATATTTTATTGACATATAAACCGGAATTCCCTATATTCCAATCCCAAAAAAGGGGATGCTTATCAACTTGACTCAACGAAACATCGCCGCATGCCTGTTAACCCAATCGTTATGATCTTCAATAAAAAGGAGACAACATAAAATGACAACAATAAAGGAATATAATAGCTATGGCGAAGAACTTGAAAATAGACTTAAATTAAGAACGTTCCCTGTCGCCGTAAAGATGTTAGAGAAGGAAGATGATATCCCTGAAGGTGCTTTCAGACCTAAGAGGGATAAGGGTATTCATCTTGCCCAGTGCCAGGCATTTGCTATGTCCCGCAGAGATGGAATGACCGTGGCTATGCTGAAGGAAGATAACTGGTGCTTCGCTCCTTTGATAGCATATGGATTAGTAGATAAGCCGGATGATCCAGAAATTCAGAGATTCCTGGGATTCCCCCGTTTTGAAAGAGATAAGTACATTGGTGTTGTTACCGCGCCCCTGAAGAGTGCCGGCTTTGAACCGGATTTAATACTTGTTTATTCCGATATGTCCCAGATGAGGACCATGCTTATGCCTCTTCATTTCTTCGGGGAAGAGCCTGTCGTAAATTCACACTTCTTTCCCCCGTCCTGTGCATATGTCATTGTCCCAGTTATATCCGAGAATCAATTCCTGGCGGCACCGCCGGATATCGGCGAGGATATGCGCACTATTGCCGGGAAAGATGAGATCATTCTTTCCATACCAAAAGATAGACTGGGGGAGATAGTAAAAGGCCTTCAAACTCCACTGTTCGAAGGCGCTGATTTTGCCACCTCCCCTATGCTGCAAATGGCTGATTTCCCACGTCCGGATTTCTATAAGGAACTGTTCAGAAAATGGGGACTCGATACTGAGGATTAAGATCAGCCCACCGGCGGCCTGGTATTAGGAGGCGGTGGGTTTTTCATCCCTATTCGGAAGTATTCACCCGTTTCCTTCCGCTTCCAGCCGACTCGCTGATTTAAGGGATGCTCCATTCTGATTGCACCAGGCGCAGGACAGTGGCTAACACAACAACCGCCAAACCAGCATTCATCAGGATACAAAACAACAGGTGGCATGCCCTCCTCCGGATTGGGGACCAATACATCCGACCGGCACACATCCACACAGGTATTACAGCCGTTACACAGGTTAGGGTCAATAATGATTACCTGCCCTGGTGTCACTGGATTAGGAACCATGTATGCCTTATTTTCCATCATCACTTACCTCCTTACGTATGGGCAGTCTTAGTCCTGCCTGTTTCTTAAAGAATAGAATGTTTCTTGTAATTCTCTTCATGTGTGGGGGCATTAGGTGGCAGAAGCCAATAGTTGTGAGGCATCTCTCCCACCTGGATATTCCCATTCTCCAACTTAATAGTGACGAGCTTGTTCCACTCCGGTGGATCCTTTTCGGGATAGTCCAGCCTGTTGAATTCAAGTGCCAAGTTGCTTGCCTTCCGGGCCAAAGAGGCATGCATGATGATTTCTCCCACTGTGATGTGCGTCAGGCATTCTAAGGACCGAGTTAACTCATGTGGATTCCGGACATAAGCTGTTGAAGCTTCACTTTCCCGGATGCTGTCGAGCCATCTGAGACCCATCTTAAGCGTTTCCTCATTCTTGTACTCACCGCAATAGTCCTGCATGATCCTGCATAGGCCTGCCTTTAACTCTTTCCACCCTATCCCGTCCTTGTTCTTAAGTGGGGCATAGATGCGATCCTTTTCAGCATCTACCTGCTTTCTTTCAATGACGGGCTCTGCGGCTGTCTGTGCATACTGGGCCGCATTTCTTGCAGCATATCTGCCTGAGCAGGCGGCTACAGCGTGGTTTGCACCGGCATAGGTTGTCATCCCCGCTACATATAAACCCTCAAGAGTGGTTTTAAGATCCCAGTCAAACAAAAGTCCGCCGCCGTTACAAAATCCTCCTGTCCGCCACTGGCGCGGCCCATATGAACCCCACCAGGCGGTATATAAATATTGATCGGGAGGCATAACGTTCACCTGGAGCATATCCTTGTCAGGGTCAAACCCGGCCCTCTGATACGTATCATATATGATGCGGGTCTTTCCTTCATGACCCACCATGAGACCCCATATCGCTCTTCGCTCATGCTTTGGCATGCTGGGCAAATCAGCATAAAGGGGAAGGGTAAATTCCCCATTCATGATCCGTTGAGGCAAATCAGGAATAAGGCTGGGCCCCCAGATTTCATAAGAAGGAGACATGCGGCCATAAAAAAAAGTCTTTTGTCCAGGCGCCGGACGATTTCGCTCTGACACTGTTTTCACTATATTCCCATCCCTATCAACCCAGGGAATTTCCTTGCCATTGGCATCCACTATATTACAGGCATACCAGGTATTATGAGCATTACCTGTGCCATACATCGGATAGCTGAAACCACCGGATCCCATCATTGCCGAGCTTCTTTCCAGCGCGGTTAATTCAGCTCCGGCTCGCCACGCCATAGCCGTCCCTTCACCTGTAAGGTTGGGCTCCTGGAATAAGGCACAGCCAGCCAATTCTGTTGAGAATATCCAGATCCCGGCAGGTGACCCTGTTGAGAGTACTGTAGCCTTTGCCTTGAAGATGTAGAATTCGCCGGTTCGCACATTCAGCCCCGTGGCGCCGATAACTCTTGCTCCCTGCTTGCCCCCTTCCGTGAGCAGGCTGGTCACCATCACGCGATCGCAGATGTTCACACCGAGACGTTCAAGCTCATTGTATAGGGCAACCTTGATGTCCGCCCCACCATTCACACGGATACAAAATTTATTTTCATAATCATAAGCAAACATGAGCTTGGTCTTTTCGTCTCTAAAGGGAGCCCCGACGAATTCGTCATCCACATCTCTTACCTTCACCCCCATCTTTTCGCAGTCAAGAAGGGCATCGTAACTTTCCTTACACGTGATGTAACTGGTAATCCCGTTGCCAAATTCAAGGTAGAAATAGTCGCCAAAGTTCTTAAGTTGCTCTGACATCTCTTCCGGAGTAATCTTGGAGCACGGGTTGGTGCAGGCAAGGTGCCAGTGATCAACACCGGCTCCACCGAGACCACTTCTTATGACTGCTCCCTTGTCCACCACTGCGACCTTTGCCCCCCGTTTAGCGGCATTGATAGCCGCATGGCATCCAGCTATGCCACCACCAAGGATAAGGACATCGGCACTAACTTCATTCTCCTTGCCGTAATTGACCGGATACGGCCATTTCATTTCCTGCACATACTTGGGTTCAGCCATCTTAATTCCCTCCTATCATCGTAAGTGTTATAATCGAAAGTTGTATTTGAAAGGATACACACCATACACCATGCCCAAAGATAATGTAACAGTAATTACAATGGCGTTTAAGCTTTGCCAGTCAGCCCGGAAAAGATGGATACGATTATGATATCCTAAACGGCTTGCTGATATCATAAAGGGAGTGAAGTTCGTTAATGGAGTCGAAGAAATTATGTCAGCGATTCAAAGCCAAAAAATATTCTATTGATTGCTTCCTTGAAGTCAAGTTTTTTGAATAAACACGTGGCATTTTCTTTTAAGATCCTTCCAGAGAAGTCACATGCTTACCTTTAACCTCCTATACTATTCATCAAGCGAACGCATTTGCGTGGGCTAAATATATTCATGCCGTGGTTTTCAGGTTTATTAAGGTTTACCACATGAAGCATTTCTTCAAAGGTCAATATTTCATTATGGGGTACGAATTTCACGCCTTCTTCAGGCATGCAGTAAACACACCTCAGATTGCAACGATCGGTTACGGAAATCGGACTTGGGTAAAATCACGCTGAAGGTTGAGCCTTCGCCCGGCTTTCTTTCAACCAGGACTCTACCCCCGTGAGCTTCCAAAATGGCCTTAACCGACGCCAGTCCAACGCCGCTCCCCTCCGTCTCGCCTGCGCCTTTCCCGCGGTGGAACATATCAAAAAGATAGGGAAGATCTTCAGGGTCGATTCCCGCGCCCTGATCCTTGATCCTAATTATGACTCGTTCGGAGGATTCTTCTGTCGATATAGTGATGTTTCCCCCTTTGGTCGAAAATTCAAAGGCGTTATCCAGGGTATTCATAAAGACCCGCCTCAGACGCTGGGGATCTGCCTGGATGACAGGCAGGACCTTATCATTTGCTTTTTAATATGGACACTGTCCTTTTCATACTCGTTCGTGATATTCAACCCCTTGAATTTGCCATTAAAGCCGCAACACGATGGCTTCCTGAGGGCATTCGTCTGCGCATCTTCCACAACCGGTGCAGCGGGATGCATTGACAAGGGCGGTGCTTTTGATTGAAATGGCCCCGACCGGACAGACGGTCTCGCACACGCCGCAGCCAAGGCACCTCGCCGCATCGATAACGGCGATGGGTCGGGTGGTCTTTGGCTTATGTTGTATTTCACTGATACGCCGGCTTAACAGATCGAGTCGGGCTCCAATCGCCCGAGCCCTTGCCTTCAGTAAAGGCAGTTCCTCCTTTATCTCTTCAGCGATCCGTTTCTGAACACCCTCGTGCTCGTTTTCCCGCCGGGTGTCCGTTCTCGTTTTCCCCATCCTTTTAACTCCTGAAAGAGCGCAACCGCGAAATCGCGCCTATTCCCGTGTCATGGATGTTCCGCACTTTGGGCATTTTTGTTCATAGCAGGGGCTCCCTGATTGATGGGTTGCTCTTTCACCACAGTTGGGGCAAACGCAATCTCCACCCGGACCGGCCGCAAAACCTCCTCCTCGCCCTTGTCCACGACCCCCTCGACCCTGTCCACCGCCTCTACCCATGCCTCTTCCTGTTCCTGGTCCCTGGCCTCTCGGACCTGTTCCGTCTCCTCTCGGCATTTTATTCACCTCCCTTGGTCTTAGATTAACTTCAAAAATATCGATTGCTTCATATCTCAAGACCTTGTGCCAGATCTTGCCGGATCTTTTTGAACGCCCCGGCACCCCCGGAATGCACGTCATATTCAAAAATGGTCTTCCCCTGGACCACTGCCCTTGTAAAGACGGAATCAAACGGGATTCGACCCATCACATTTATCTGTTTCTCTTCATATAATCCTCAAGGGCTTCCTGGAGCGTTTCTGCGGCAAGAAAGGCGCAATGCCGGTCCTCCTTGGGGAGACCCCCAAGAATATCAAGGATCATTTCCCCTGTAATCTCGGCAATCTCGTCAGGATTTCTGCCGTGGGCAAGCTCGGCTGCGAAAGAACCGCAAACCGTGCTGGAGCCGCATCCATCTGTTTGAAATGTCGCCTCTTTTACCCTGTTCTTCTCAAATCTCAGGAAAATCTCCATTGTATCGCCGCATGTACCCTTGACACGGCCATACCCTTCCGGATTGGGCATCACTCCGACGTACAGGGGCCTGAGCCATCTTTCAAAAGCTACCTGCCCGTATGCCTCCCTTGTCTCTTCATAGATCTGGTCCTGTAATTTTCTGGCAAATTCATCGAGTTCGTCAGCCATTGCGCATTCCTCATTTCAATTTGGATCATCCGGTTAATGAGTACCTTTCCGGCATAAAAACTCTGGCTTTTATGATAAGCAGATATCCGGTCCATGGGGCTCTCTTTTCAGCGGCGAAGGTCTTAGAAGCAAGTTATCTGCATAAGGTGGACCCCGCCGCAGGCGGCATCTTCGACAGGCGGGCGGAATGTATTTGGGCGGACACCCACATCCTCCCGGACCGGCATGTATTTGAGGAAGCCCTCCGCCCGCCTCCTATGGCAGTATGCAATGGCACTGCCCATAAACCAGTTCGCCTGTCGAAAAGAGAGCCCCATGGACCGGATTCAGAAAGTGCCGTGAATTGATCAGATTCGTACTCATTAACCGGAAGAACCTACAATTTTCGTCATATATTTCAAGATCATATAGTAAAAGGAATCATTCGTGCGTTTAGTGCAGATTAGTCTTTCCTGCAGAAAATTCCCATGGTATTTCGATACCTCATTGAAATGTATATTAGACGCAGTCCTGGCTGCATCACATTCTTTTCCCTGACATCAAAATTTCCACTCCCGATTCAGTCTCCTGGACGCCCGTGCCCGGCATTCGTCCTCATGGGGAAGATTTTTTCACTTTTTTATTTTTTGGGTGTACGGAGACGGGCTTTCTCATCCCCGTGACACTCCCTGATCTATTCCGGGTTACACCCCAGGGTTACTCCTCAGACGTTCCAACTGTTGGTAGCAATCTCTACACATGGCTAATCTCTTGCTTTCCGTGTCATTTATTTGGACCTCACCCTGGATCGACCGATGGCAGGCTACCCTGAAATCAGGTACCTGATTGGTCCTTTTCATAAGGTCTTCTGCAATTTGATGAATTGCGCTTTTATCAACGATATAATGGGTCCAGTATCCCCGCTTCTCCCCCCTAACCAGACCGGCCTTCCTCAATATTTGCAGGTGTTGGGATACCGCGGCCTTTGAGACATCAAGATGGCCGGCAAGAGCACCCACACAAAGATCATAGGTCAAAAGGAGATTGATAATCCTGAAGCGCGTCTCATCTGCCAGGGCTTTGAGAATCGGCATAAAATCGCTCATAATCAAATCCATTTAGGTAATAACTTAAATAGAATGTTATATAATGAATTGGATATGTCAATAAAAAATTTTTTCAGCGAAGTTCCTTTTCCACCCCTAAGCGATGCCAGACCATATCTGTGAGGCATGTGTGGCTCTGGTATATCTATTTAGCCCCTAAAAATAATTGCCGCGCCCGGCGCACAACAGGGCAAGTGCAGTTGTGTCATGTGACACATTGGAAAAGATTCGAGTATGCATGGAGGCATATTATGAGCGGAGAAAAAGCCAAGAGAAAGCTCAAAATTGTGGAAGTGAGCGGAACATCTTTCGAAATGGGCCTCCAGTACGGTTCAGCGTGTCCCGAGATTAAGGAAATGATCCAAATCATGGGCCAACTGCTTGAAACGGATCTCGAAAAATTAAAAACCCTAAGATCGAGTTATTTGCCTGCAATCCAGGGGTATGACCCGGATCTGCCTGAGCTCTGGGTTTGATAGGGCTTAACTCAGCGGGTATTTCAGTCAACGGCAATCTGCTGATGCATAAGGACTATGTCTCGCCCGGAGAAATCGTTCCCCACAACGTTATTTCAAGGAAGACCATGTCGAGTAAAAATCTTGGGAAGGTAATCAACGCCATTGTATCGGCAAAGAGGGGGCCGGCGGTACATCAACTCTTTGGAAGCAGCCAGGGTGATGTAATAGGCATCGAAGTGACACCAAAGGACCTTGGATTCCTTTACCCGGTTGATGATATTTTTACCCATGCCAATAATTTTGTGACGGAGAGGTTCAAGCATGGGGATATGGTAGCCTACCTGCTGCCTGACTCCTTTATTCGTATAAAGAGATTGGATAATCTTATGAGAGGACACAAAGGAAACCTGTCCGTGGACATCATGAAGGAATTATTGCCGGACCATAATAATTATCCTGATTCAATCTGCAGACATGCGGATGAAGAACTCCGGCCAAGTATGCAAATGAAAACTGTCGCAAGCATAATTACCATACCAAGTGAACGGGAAATGCATATTGCACTTGGAAACCCCTGCCAAAATGAATACATAGAATATAAATTCTAACATAATTGGGATTCTATCGCTCAAAGTAATTCAGACATCAAAGGCTCAATATAAGTGGGCAAATTAGCAGATTTTTGCATTCTGAATGGTGATATACTTACAGTGAAAGCACATAACCCCAAAGACATGGGTACGTTAATGACTATTGTCAATGGTGAGGTTGTCCATGACGGCGGGGTAATATGATCTGTTTAATGATATCCCTGAGGTTTTCCTGCCTTTCTTTGCATTCCATAACCCTGGACTAAGGGATTACTGACCGAGGTAAGCTTTTTTCACCCTCTCATCATATAAAAGTTCCTCACACCTCCCCTCCAGGACAAGATTCCCTGTCTCCAGCACGTAGCCCCTATGGGCTAAGCTGAGGGCCATGCGGGCATTCTGTTCCACCAACAGGATACTGGTGCCGCGTTCGTTGATCTCAATCGCGATTTTACCTATCTCACGAACTACGATCGGGGCAAGACCTATCGAGGGTTCGTCTAACAAAAGCAACGTTGGGTTTCCCATCAAGGCGCAGGCAATAGCTAGCATTTGCTGCTCTCCGCCACTCAATGTTCCCGCCTGTTGCCGGCTCCTTTCCCTCAACCTCGGGAAATACTCTAATAGATTTTCCAGATCCTTCTTGATTTTGACCTTGTCCCGCTGCAAGAACGCTCCCAGCTTCAGGTTCTCCGATACAGACAAGTAGGGGAAGAGTTCTCTCCCTTGTGGGACGTGAATAATGCCTATCCTGACTACATTCTGAGGCGACATTCTGTCGATTCTTTTCCCTTCAAACCATATTTTCCCGGAGGCAGGACTTTTTAAGCCGGATATTGTTCTCAAGGTTGTTGTCTTGCCTGCTCCATTACTGCCGATAAGGGTCACTATCTCACCGTCTTCCAGTTCCAGAGAAATACCCTTCAGTACCTCTGCTCCTTCATAGTTAACCCTTAAATCCTTTATTTCAAACAGCATTCTCTTCCACTCCGAGGAAGGCTTCGATAACCGTTGGATTTTCAACGACCTTCTTGGGCAGGCCTTCAGCAATTTTTTTACCATAATCAAGAACGGCAACTCGGTCACAGAGCCCGGTCACAGCTCTTATGTTGTGCTCTACTACAACAATGGTGATTTCCCTTTCATCTCTCAATGTCCTTATCATACTCATCATGGCATCAGTCTCCTCGCCCGCCATGCCGGTGAGCGGCTCGTCCAAGAGAAAGAGTTGCGCTTGAGTAGCCATGGCTATAGCCAGACATAAGGCACGTTGTTTTCCATGAGGCAGATTAACCGCCATCTCATCTGCTTGTTGCGCCAGCCCGACAAACTGCAATATTTCCATAGCCTCTTTGTGCAGTCCCCTTTCTTGGTTACGAGTGGAGGCCCTCTTAGAAAACATTCCGGCAAGACCCATTTTGGAGCGCAGGTGGAAACCAGCCAGCACATTTTCCAGTACCATAAGGCTTCTGAAAAGGACGTTCCTTTGAAATACTCGGGCTATTCCTCTTTGGGCCCGGCGGTGAGGCGGAAATTTCGTTATGTCCTCGCTCTTAAAGATTACTTTACCCCTGCTGGGGGAAAGGGTGCCCCCGACCATATCGAGAACCGTGGTTTTGCCGGCACCATTAGGCCCGATGAGTCCAAATATCTCTCCCCGCCCGATATGCAAGTATAGATCACTTACTGCTGCCAAGCCGCCAAAACGCTTGCTTAGGTTACGAATTTCCAATACCGGCAATAGCAACCTCCTCTACTTTCTCATCTTTATTTCCGGCATCAGCTAAGCGGAACGCCGCAACCTGCCGGTCTGCTGCAGCAACTTTCTGGACCAAAGCGTAACCCGGTTAGGCAAACCAATGAGCCCCTCAGGCATAAGGAGTACGGACAAGATCGCGATGGCCCCAATCAGCATGGGCTGGTATTGTTTTAGTTCCCGAGCAAGCTCTGAAATGATTGTCAGGACGACTGTGCCGACGATTGGACCGGTGAATTTAGCGTCCCCACCGACTACCATATATACGAGAAGGTAGATGGACATCAGCACCCCGAACCTCGCGCTGAAATCGGGACTTAACGCATGCTGGTAGTGAGCAAACAGCGCACCGGCAATACCAGCGAAGAAACAGGCAATAGCGAAGTTAAGAGCCTTGTACCACATAACATTAATACCAACCGACTGGGCAAGGGCTTCAGTATCCTGTATAGCTCTCCACTTGAAGCCCAAACGGGAACGCTCCAGCCGGTAGAGCACGAAGAGAGATAAAGCCACTATGACCACGGTTAGGTAGTAGTAGCTGTTGACGCTATCAAAGGTTATGGTACCTATCAAAGGCATGGTTATGGGGTTGGGGGAAGGAATTTTTAACAAACCCCAGAACCCACCCGTTAAGCGCGGCCAGTGCCACGTAATCAGCCTGAAGGTCTCAGCGGTCAAAAGGGTCAGGAGGGCGAAGTATGCGCCCTTTACTCTCAGGAAAGGGTAAGCCAAAGCGAGCGCAACGCCAGCGGACATCAACCCGCCAAGAAACAGGGCTATCCAGAATGATAGTCCTAATTTCATTACCAAAAGGGCTGAGCCGTAGGCTCCAATTAATGAGAATCCAACGTGCCCTAAGGAGATATGACCCAACAGTCTAATGGTGCGTAGGCTGCTAACCATGAGGATGTTTATCACCAGTATAATCAGGACAGATGTCCAGTAAACGCTTCTAAGCGCTATGGGTAATGTGATTATTACGGCGGCTAAAACGAAAATTCTGAGGATGTTAATCAGCAGCTTCCTACTCATGTCCAAATAATCCCTGAGGTCTTACCAATAAGATGAGGATCACGATAATCAAGGGTGCCAATGCGGTTATCCCCGGATTAAAGATAATGGGAAAAATGCCATCAATAAGACCAAGAAATATTCCTCCTATAGCGGCACCCAAAAGACTACCCATTCCTCCCAAGACTATGATAACCAGCCCTTTCAGAAGGGGGAGGGTACCCATAGAGGGGGTGATCATTAAAATTGACCCCCCCAATGTGCCACCGGCAGCTGCTAGAGCACAGCCGATTGCCATAGCCATGGCCGACATCAGGTTGGGGTTTATTCCTCGCAAAAGAGCACCTTCCCGGCTCTGGGCACTGGCGACCATCGCCTGCCCATATTTAGATTTTTTAAGGAAGAGGTATAACAACAAAAGCAGCCCTACAGCGAAGCCTACAGCTATGATTCTATCTTTAGGAACGGCACTACCTAGAAACACAAAGCTGCCTTGTGCCAATCTCGGGATGCTCCGCTCATAAAGGCCGAAGCCTACCACGGCAGTGCTCATCAGGATTAGAGTTAGACCAAGGCTGATAACGATAGGGGCTAATATCTGGGCCCGAACGGGGCGGAAAAGGAACCTTTCCAGAAAAAGGCCGAAGCCTGCCATTACGGCCATACTGATGAACATAGACGCATAAAGGTTGACCCCAAAAGACACACAGCAATAGTAAGTAACATAGGCACCTATCATGTACACCTCGCCGTGAGCAAGCTGCAGGATGCCCATGATGCTCATTATGAGGGTCAAGCCCAGGGCCATTAAAACATACAGCCAGCCAAGGGCAAGCCCGTTAGCTACTGCCTGCACCCACACCTGGGCAGGTAAGTGCAACATAAAGTTCCCTTTCCGCTCCGTTGAGCGAGCAAATATCCATCCGGAACGCCACTATTCGGAGGACAGAAGACGTATCTCCTACCGGAACCCGCTCCCTTCGAATCAGGAGGCGGGGTTGCATAAATGTCACTTATTTACTTTACTTCAATTGGCGTAAACACCGTTTCTACTACTTGGCCATCCTTGAGATAGCTGACGGGAATAGGTCTTACCAGTACCCTGTTGACCCCGTAGGTCTTCAGCCCTCCCATATGAGCCGGGCCAAAGCTTGTCTTGAGACTACCCGGCATGGTCATGCTGTCCAACGTAGATAGAACCGCTTCCGGATCAACACTTTGGGCCTTCTCCAAGGCCTGGACCAGTATCCAGCCCTCGTCCCAGGCGAACGCTGCGTCGGATATAAACGGCTCAGCACCATACTTCGCCTGCCAGCTATTCACAACCTCTTTCAATGCGCCGGTTGCCTTTGCCGGGTTCCAACCGGCACAAATTAAATTCGTGCAAGCCTCAGGACCTGCGACGGCAAGAAAGACATCAGGACCTAACGGCGAGGTGGAAACAAATGGTCCGGTAAAGCCCAGTTGTCTTGCCGACATCAACTGATAATGAGCCTGCGCACTTGACAGCGTGCAAATGGCATCAGCATTATAGGCTAAGACCTTGGTATAGAGGGGGATGAAGTCCGTTGTGCCAAAACTCCATATCTCCGAACCCACAACCTTTATGCCGAGTTCCGCGGCTACAGACTTAAAATCTTTATCCAGCGTCCCGACGGCAATGTCTGGAACAACGAGGGCCAGTGTCTTTGTATTCGGATAAGCTTTCAACAGATACTCAAGAACAGGCCTATGCGAATCTTGAGGTGATATCATGGGTCTAACACAAAGCGGTTTGTCTGCGCTTACATCCGCCGGATGCCAGGGAACATTAATCCAGGTAATGAGATGCAATACTTTATTAGGCAAAGTGACGTCATAAATGGCCTGGGTGTCCTGCTCCAGAATTTCACCGAACACAAACGTCGCCTTGTCTTGGAAAACAAGTTTTTTAGCGGCATTGCCTGCTCCTTCCGGGTTTACCCGACTATCCTCGGCGATGACATTAAAATTATAGGTACCATCCCCGATCTTCACCCCCCCTGCTGCATTGACCTTGTTAAAGTATAACTCAAAGCCTCTTACCCAGGCCATGCCGACCGTGCTGATAGGCCCGGAAATCGGCATAACGACGCCGATTTTGAGGGTTTTCGTCGCTGCACCGGCTGCACTGTTGTATCCGATAAAAAATGAAGACAAGATAAGCAGAATCAGCAGAACCAAGGCCCGACTTGTTCTTTTGGTTTCCATGAGTGACCTCCTTCGATGAAAATGTTTTAGGATGGCCCGATCAAAAAATATTCCTGGCCCGGAAATATTTTTTACCGGGTATGGCCGAAGATCCGGATGGGCAAGAAAGGATCGCCGGATCCGTGAAACATCGCCCCAAAGGCGAAGTGCGTCACTGTTCGAAAACAATTTTGCCTCCCACGATTGTCATGATAACGGAGATGTCACCTATTTTATGGGGATCGATCTCCAGGATATCCCTGTCAATGACACAAAAATCAGCAAGCTTTCCCACCTCAATGGAGCCCTTGATATCTTCCATGTGGTCCTGCCATGCCCCGTTTATCGTATAGGTCCTGATTGCCTCCTCCACGCTGATGCACTCTTGCGGCCCGCTCACCTTCCCCGAATTCAATCCTTTCCTCAAAACGGCCGCCTGGACCCCAAGCCGCCAGTTCGGATAGGTCACCGGAGCATCGGAACTGCTCGTCAGGTTGACACCTGCGTCAAGGACCGTCCGAGCCGGCCATTCATACGCGGCCCTTTCATCTCCGACGATTGCGGGCGTGTAATCCGAAATCATGACCCCGATGTAGGGCTGCATGGCGATTCCGCCGTTGATCCGAGCCAGCATCCTGGCCTTCTCAGCGCTTATGAAATCACCGTGGATGACATAATGCCGCAGGTCGCCTCCGGGCATCTCTTCACAGCTCTTCACAAAACCGTCCACGGTTGCATCAATAGCGCGGTCCCCTGTGGCATGGACACCTATCTGAAAGCCCTTTGAATGAATAAATCTTATCATTTCAATCAGATTGTCTCGCTGCTCTTCTTCCTTGTTTCCCGGAATGACCGAACTCCCGTGCCCGCCGAGAACATAATCGTCATTCATCCAGGCCGTCATTGTCGGCGGGATTCCATCGGCGAACATCTTTATCCCCGGAAAATTCAGCCATTCCGAATCCACATCCTCCGGCAGCCTCAATGATGCAAGGTTACTTTTCAGATCCTCCATCGTCAGCCCGCCGTATTCACCCAAAAGCAAGAGTATAGTAACCCGGGCCGTCAAAAGACCCTTTTTCATTAATTCCCTGTAGATTTCGATGAATTCGGCGCTCATCACACCACCGACAAAATCTTCACCACCGGGACCGATGGCCGCATCCGTGTAACTTGTGACCCCGTTTCGTTTAAGGTGATCAAGGGTGGTTATAAGGGCCTGTTTTTTTTCTTCCCTGGTTAGGAGAGGAACAACGGCTGCAATCATTCCCTGGGCCCCGAGTTCCTTGAAAATACCGGAAGGTTCTCCAGTACCCGGGTCCCTTTCCATCTCGCCAGTTTCGGGATTAGGCGTATCCCTGGTGATTCCGGCCAGATCGAGCATTTTACTGTTGGTCAACAGCGTATGGCCTGAGAAGTCGGTAAAAATAACGGGATTATTCAGACTGACGGAATCGATGTCAGACTTGCGGGGCAGCCTGGTTGGATCATTTTTACATTCTTCAAGGGCACCAAGGTCCCAGCCGAAACCCCGAATCCATTCGCCGGGCTCCGCTTCGCTCACTTTTTGACGGAGCACTTCAACCATATCACGAATAGACCGGACGTTGGAGGGAGTCAGATCAAGGGCCAAAGGCGGCCTGGTCGCACCGAAAAATGGTGCATGCATATGGGCTTCGTTAATACCTGGCAGGACCGGCTTCCCTTTTAAATCCAGAACCATCGTATCGGGACAAATGAAAGGCTCCATGTCATCATTGGTGCCCACGGCTACGATTTTCCCGTCTTTTACTGCCAGCGCTTCCCTTATGCTGAAGTCTTTATCCACCGTAATGACCTTGGCATTGGTCATGACAAGGTCTGTACTTTTTTCTTCTGAATACGAGCCGGTTCTCATTTTTGCCTCCCGGATTTTTTAGATCATAGGTGATTTGATGAGCGACTTTACAAGTCTTGAGGAATTTGCCTCAATAGATACATTGACCTCCTCGTAGCTCCCAACAGCAATGATCTTCAAATGATTGATATATTGTATGAATCGGACTACTCCAAGGTGTGTTGTTTTTATATAGAGTAAAAATTTTAACCTGACGCTATCAGAACAAAAACCCCGTTTCAATACTCCAAACGGAGTATTTTTATATCATGTTTTTCAATCATAATTAGTCACATTGAGCATGGTAGCGCGAGCACCGATGGGGACATTGGTGAGCCTGCCAAAATCATCGCCTTCAAAACCGAATAGTTTGCCTGTGGTCTTCATGGAGTTCAGATCCACCATTACGACCCCAAGGGTAGGAACGATCTTTTCCCTCCAAACGAACAGGTAGAGAGCTTCGGCGATTTTGAAGTAGTGACACCGGTCCGTGTCTGCGAGACCCTTTTCGACTCCCTCGAGGCAGTGCCAGGTATACAGGTTGGGGTTCAAATAAATATGCTCGTAGGCCTCCGTTTTGCTGTAGACATATTTGACCCGTTTGCCTATTAATTCATTGGTGGGGCCATAGGGATGGGCGTTGGATCTTAAGGGCATACCGATGGAAGCCCTCAAAAATTTCACCGAAACATCGGTAAGTTCCAATCCTTCCTGAACCCGGCTGAACGCGTCTTTACATGTATCTTCCTCAGTGGGCAGGGTGCCAACCACCGCTATGGCCTTTTGGACGGACAGATCAATGACCAGGCTAACCGTTATAGCCCCCTGCCTTCCTTTTATATAGTCTACGAAATATATGCCTTCGCGCAAACTTGTAGCGCGATAGGTCGCGTCTGCGTGGCAGCCCTTTTCAAGGCCTTCTAGTGCTTCCCAGGTCATACTATGCGTGGTGTTGAAACGAATTTGTATGATGCTTTCGTCTTCGAAGAAGAGTTTCAGTGACTTGCCGGTAAGTTCATCGCTATCGGGAGGGATATTTCCCGTGATCCCCTTGGCCAGATCACCGACTTGAATAAATTTTAAATCTTCCGTCATTTGTATTTCTCCTATCGCTTCATTTCAGCTCTTTTGCAGGGTGCATTATATGTACCTTAATAAATTTTCGATAGTGTTCAACGCGCGACTGTCCTTGTCTGTTTAAACACCATACACACATACACATGGATTTTTTTGTGTGTGGTGAAAGCATCTCTTAGGGTCACATAAACGCCAAGGAGCCCACATCCACAGCATAGCCACCGCCGTCGGCCACCAGCACGGCCCCGGTGACGAAGGAAGCATTATCTGAAACCAGAAACTCGGCACAGGTGGCAATCTCTTCCGGCGCGGCCATACGTTTGAGAGGCAGGTAGCGTGTGACGGCCTCAGATGCCGCTTCCACAGAGATTCCCTTTTCCTTGGCCAGTGTTGCCATCTCTTCATCACTCATGGGAGTTCGAACCCATCCAGGACAGAGAGCATTAACACGAATGCCTTTGGGACCGATGTCCACTGCCATGGATCTGGTCAATCCTATGACCCCCGCCTTGCTGGCACAATATGCCGCCCCCCGAGGTACCCCCATAAGGCCGGCCACAGACGAGATTATTACAATAGCGCTTTTAGAGCCGGCGGCCAGGGTCGGCAGTGCAGCGTGCAGGGTACGCGTGACACCCGTGAGATTGATGTCCATTGTGGTCTGCCAATCCTCGTCACGGAAGGAGGCCACGTCTCCTTCTGCAATCACGCCGGCATTGGCCACAACGATATCCAAACCACCCCACTGATTGACCACACTCTGGATTGCCTGGGACATGGCATTGCTGTCACGCACATCGGCCTGCAAGGCCATGCCATTAATCTTGTTGGCGATTTCCTTCAAGGGTTTCAATCGCCTGCCGGTTACAGCCACTTTCGCGCCGCTAATGGTAAATCGTTTGGCAATAGCGGCACCGATGCCGGTACCGCCGCCTGTGATCAGGGCAACTTTGTTCTTAAGCATAGAACTCATTTGAAAATCTCCTTTAAAAATAGATTATTCCAAAACAAGAATATAACTATACTTCTAACGCCAAAAGCCATTTACTTTCTCTCCATCCCTCGTCGAAATCAAGACACCTTGCTGGGCAGCAACAAGGCGGTCTTTGGGAATAAAACAGTGAGTATCAGAACGCCCAGCCGAATTGCGGCGTGAGGTAGGCCACCTACATGTTGAGCAAAAAGACAATCGAAAACCAGATTGGATCAAATCCCAAGAGTTTGGATATTGGAAGAAAGATGGGAGTACATATGGTAATGACGCCATAGTCGTCCATTAACATACCGAAGATCAGGAGTATAAGTGGCATCGAATAAACTGATCGACCGGTTCAATTTCAGGATCAGTGAACATCGAAATCTTCAACCGCCCACCGCTTTTCTTATCAGCAGAAGAAGCGAAATCCTTTAAAAGTTCCATGGAAAGATCACCGTGTGGATAACCGGATTGTATTTTCATCCGATATACCTTTTCGGCAGCAAGACATGGTGATGAAGTCAAAACGGAAATGAACAGTGTCGAAAAAACCATTATTCCAGCCAGTAACGTTTTTTTGTTTCATCATGTCCTCCCTTATCAATAGGTTTACGTTTGCTTGGAACGGAACCTATGAATAATGATGAATGATCACCCCCTTCCTGGCCTATTAGAAATGATAAACATTAGGCCTACCCGGATTCAAAGGCCTTTACCGCCTCCAAAAGGATTTCAGAGGCTTTCTGTGCGTGGTTCCTGGTTAGGATAAGCGAAGGCATAAAGCGGAAAACATTCCCAAACCGGCCGCAGGGAACCATCACCAGGCCGCGATTCAACATGCCCATGATGATTTTACCCATCGAGTCGCCGTCAAGAGGTTCCCTGGTTCTCTTGTTCTTCACCATCTCAATCCCTATCATCAGGCCTCTACCCCTCACATCCCCTATGGAGCGAGACTTCCGCGCGCCATTTTTGATCCAGCGTTTTATCTGTTCCCCTAATTTACCTGCCCGCGTGACCAATTCAAAATTGTTTTCGCTTAACAGTTCAATATTTGTGATCGTCGCTGCAGCGGTAACTGCATTGCCTGCAAAGGTGTTCGGCTGGGAGCTTTCCACTATTTTCTCCGCAAGATCTTTCCTGATGGTAAGGCCCGCATTGGGCATATCCCCTCCCATTCCCTTGCCCCATGTCAGCATATCGGGTTCAACACCTTCATGCTCAATGGACCACATTTTCCCCGTACGTCCGGCTCCTGCCTGGACTTCGTCCGCAACAAGCAAGGCACCGTGTTTTTTACAAGCGTCTCTTATCATGGAAAGCCATCCCGGCGGGGGAACAACATAACCGCCCTCTCCCTGCAATGGTTCAACGATCACCATCCCCACATCATCCGCCCCCGTGTAGGGCGTATTTAAAACATAATCCACATATTTGGCGCATTGGAGTTTGCAACCGGGGTATTTCAAGCCGAAACAGCAGCGGTAGCAGTAGGCATAGGGCACATGAATAACTCCGGGCATGAAGGGACCATAACCCGCGCGATACTGGTCACCCGTGGTCAGGGAACCGGAGCCGCCCCAGACACCATGATAGTCCCCGTGAAAGGCAACGACTTGTAATCTTCCGGTGATTTTACGAACAAATTTAATCGCGGTTTCAACAGCCCCGCTGCCTCCCTGGGTGAAGTATGTGACACAGTTATCCTTCAAACCTTTCGGCATGATAGCCGAAACCCTCTCCGCAAGCTCGGTCCGGCGCGTGTTGCTGAGATCACCCCCATGCATGAGCTTGCCCATCTGGTTGCGCATGGCTTCCTGCACCCTTGGATGACAGCGTCCCACGGATGTAACGGCCACTCCAGCAGTAATGTCGATATAGACATTGCCGTCCGGATCCTTTATGGTGGCTCCTTTGCCTTCATCAAAGACAACGGGAAACCCGCCGGCACCCCGCGCCATGGATTCATATTTGATAGAACTCTCAAGAATTTTCTTCCCTTTGGGTCCCGGAACACCCTTTGTAATCATCTTGGGTGCTTCCGGATACGACAATTCCGCCAGATCCTTTTCTTTAATCATCATCGGACCTCCCTAATGTTTATAGTGTGTTCTCCATCTCGTCGATTACAATCCACTTATCATATAATCCTTTGTCTTTCATGGAGGGTTATTCAGTTTGCCCTTTTCACTTCCTGAATCGTGTTCCCCCCGTCAATGACAATTTCCTGGCCCGTAATGTATTCGGATTCATCCGAGGCCAGGAATAATGCAAGGTTGCCCAACTCGTCCACCGTGCCCATTCTTTTCATGGGTATACTCTTGCCGAGCCATTCTGAAAATGTCCTTTGATCCATTCGGAAATCATCGGCCATGGGTTTTGTCAGGGGCGTATCAATAAATCCGGGTAAAATGGCGTTCACAGTTACGCCATACCCTGCTACTTCCAGTGCCAATGCCCTGGTAAAAGCGGAAATGGCGCCTTTTGTAGCCGAGTAGGCTGTCAAGCCCGGCGTGGCGACACGCGGGCCAGTCACAGAGGAAATGTTCACGATTTTGCCGTATCGACGAATCAACATGCCCGGCATCACAGCCTTAGTGCAGTTCCACATCCCGTTAAAATTCACATTGAATATCCTATCACGGTCCTCCAAGGTCATCTCCACAAAAGGTGAAAAAAAGGCTGTGGCGGCGTTATTCACCAGGATGTCAATCTCCTTGAACTGATCCGACATTTGATGGACGGCTTCATCAACCTGATCGACGTCCGAGACATTGACGGTATAGGAGTAGGCCTTTGAACCCGAACCTTTCAACTCTTCGGCGGCATCATGTACGTGATCGGCAATATCCCAAAGGGCGACAACGGCCCCTTCTCTTCCAAGAGCCCTTGCTATCCCTTTTCCGATCCCCTGAGCTGCACCTGTGACGATTGCGACTTTATTAAGCAGTCTTTCCATTGAATCATCACCACCGGATCTTGATTTGATGCCTTTCCTGCCATTCAGGGCAAAGTTTTTTATCCAGCAAATCTTCGGTGGACATGATTGGCCTCATTAGAAGAAAAAATAGACAGCAATAGATCATAGAAGATTTTCAACAGGTATGTAATCCAAATGAAACGCTTCCGAAACACCTTGATGTGTTATGTGGCCTTTAACCACATTAGCCCCGCACCTAATTTCGGGATTTTCCCGCATGGCTTTTTCCCACCCCTTGTTCGCAATCTCCAGCGCATAGGGCAATGTCGCATTGGTCAAGGCTAATGTGGATGTTTTGGGCAAGGCTCCGGGCATATTTGCTACACAGTAATGCACAACCCCATCAACTATGTATATAGGATCTGAATGGGTTGTTGCCCTGGAAGTTTCAAAACATCCTCCCTGATCGATAGCGACATCTATCAACACGGCCCCTTCTTTCATAGTCTTTAACATTTCGCGAGTGATAAGCCTTGGGGCCTTGGCCCCGGGTCTTAGAACGGCGCCCACAACTACATCGGCTTCTTTGACAAGTTTTCTGATGGTGGCCGGGTCGGACATCAGGGGGAAACAGTTAGGCGGCATGACATCACTCAAATAGCGTAACCGCTCTACATTTATGTCAAGTAGATAGACTTTTGCGCCAAGTCCGCATGCCATTTTGGCCGCGTTAATTCCGACGGTTCCACCTCCAATTATCACGGCTGTCCCCGGATCCACTCCGGGGACGCCTCCCAGCAGAATTCCCTCCCCTCCCTGGGTCATTTCCAGATATTTTGCCCCTTGTTGAATCGCCATCCGACCAGCCACCTCGCTCATAGGGGTAAGGAGGGGTAGGGACAAATCCGCTTTTTGAATGGTTTCATAGGCAATGCATACGGCACCTGATTGAATAAGGGCATGAGTCAACTCCTCCGCAGCGGCCAGATGAAGGTACGCGAAAAGAATCTGACCTCCACGTACATACGGGTATTCCGAAGGCATAGGCTCCTTTACGTGCATTACCATATCCGCCCTTTTATAAATCTCTTCGTATCGACCAACGATCTCGGCACCTGAAAAAACATAATCTTTATCCAAGAACCCGCTGCCCTTGCCGGCATTTTTCTCCAAAAGGACCGTGTGTCCTTTCTGTTTCATTACCTCGACACCGGCTGGTGTCATGGAGACCCTGTTTTCTTCAGCCTTGATCTCCTTGAGAATTCCTACAATCATTCTTTGCCCCCTCCAATATCGGAATAATAGGACTTTCTGACATTATAAGCCTTATAGAGCAAAAGCGATTTAATAGCGATCAGTGAGAGGTCATCGTCAATCATATGCTGAGGTTTTGCTATTAAGACCTATTTAAACGGGTACTTTTTTCTTTTCAATACTCCAAAAGGAGTATTTTGTGTATTTTTGGCCTTTTTGTACTCGGACATTCCCCCCGAGAGACCACCTCCATTTTTATCGGGATTATACAAATGGGTAGGACGAGAAGTGAATAAATCAACTCAGGACAGGTGATCCTGCAGAAAAATCGGCCTTCAAATAGGTATTGGGGTTCAGATTTCCTTCATTATTTTAAAGACAACGGCAGACCGGGAATTGGCGTTCATTTTCTCAAAGATATTTTGAATGTGAGTTTTGACGGTCAACTCACTGATATGCAATTTTTCAGCTATATCATTATTTTTTTCTCCCCTTGCAATATAGTTTACGATCTCGGATTCTCTGTTGGTCAGGTTAAAAAGCCCCTGAATCTTCCTCTGATCCAGCTCAAAACTGTTGTTCGCCGGATCAATGCGAATCAATAAGAGTTTTTCGAAAGCGGATGGAAACGCTGCTTCGAGAAGTTGAGATTTTACAATGAAATCCTCTGACTTGTATCGCAGCACTCTTCTTATAGGCTGCATGTGTTCCAGCCCTTGCCGTTTTTTAGCTCTTTCCTTTAACAGGTTGCAGTCCTTTAAAAAGACATGTGGAATGGGATGACAATGATTTTTTCTATAGGAAAGGTTGGTACCGGTTTCACTGCAGATCTCCTTCGCCGTGTGATTCAGATATATGGGGTTGAATTCATCATCCATTATAATAACAGCACCGGATGAGAGGTGTCCCAGTGTTTCTAAAATGCTTGTCTGTAAATTAAATTGATTACGGATTTTAATGTTATTCAGTCCTAACGCGATAAATGAACACAAAAACTTTAGTCTCTTGAGGTCGCTATGGCAAAACGCTTTGGATTTTCGCGATCGGTACATTCCGATAATTCCGAGTATACCGTCTTCGAATTGCAAGTAGCCCATAATTTCGAAGAAAATATTTTGGGGCTTCAGGAAATCATTGTAGTATTCCGATGAGATAAATGATTTAAAGCTTAAAAAATTTTGCCACATAACGATCCCTCTCTCATGGAGGGGGCCTAAATTTAATCTTGGATTAGAGGCAGGACCGGTAACAAATTTTAATGGATCTTTAAGGTAATAATAATCCATGTACTGTTGTATATATTTTTTATCCATGTTTTTTAAATAATAGGTAGGTCTACTCGCATTCTCATTTTGGAGAAATATATGGGAACGATCGAATTTAAAGCAGGTTGACAGATTATTGAGAATTTCTTTGATGTACGAATCACAATCACAAAACTGGTGTGCGGAATGGATAACCTGGAAAATTCTGTCAAAATTTTTAGGAACAATATTTTCCATCGGCTGTTCTTATGTGGGTGGGGATTAAGTATTATCTAAAACGGAATTTTTTATATTTTATCATTCTTTCAATGTAAGTCAAACCTTTTAAAATATAGTTCGTTTATAATAATCTTGGATATTTCAGGCATGGTCTGCTTAGCCAATTTGGTTCAAGTCGACTTATTACCCAATTTGAAAACATCAAAAAAGTATTAAACTGTAGAGATAGAAATCCCCAAATATTTAAGGCTGACAATTCAAAATGCAATCACCTTGTCAGCTTCCATTGCCAATTCATAGAGGTCATCCATCCAGCCAATGGGGCAGCTACTTGATCCCTCCAGACCGTGGGATTTCATGCAGACTCCTCAGACATAAAAATCACCTTCAAATTTCTCCATTTGCTCCATGACATCGTACTCCCTGTTTCCACTCCTTTCAAAAAGCACACCCTTGCCCAACATGAATACACTCACCTCATCGCCCTTTTCAACGCCTACATTGGCCATCCTCATGGCATTATAAATGGTTTCGCCATCATCCGTCGCAATAATAAACAGGACTTTCATAGATTATTCTCCTTCCATAATCTATTTGAGTTTTCTTTACTAAATTAGCCCGTTTAAGGCCGCCTATGTTGATATTGGCACTTTTTTTGCATAAATTTTATTAGTTCTATATCTATTAACTTCAATGAGGGGGTAGAAATGGAAAACAGGGTATCGGAAATTTCCCATAAGGGCAAAAAAATCATTTACGGTGATTATTCCGGTCTGCAATTAAATGATTTCAATGAAGTCATCGGGCAACAGGAAGCCGCGAGTTTGAAAACAATAAATAAAAACATCCTCCATCTCTTGAATTTTAATGATTCCAAAATGAGCTCAAGTTCCAAAGACCGGGCGAACGCGATGATAAAAACGCTTAAAGAAAATGGTTATAATGTAAAATCAGCATGTTTCGGCATAGGGAGTTTGCAGCGGTTAATCGCCAGCGCTGTCCAAAAAAGCATGTATTTCGCCAAAAACATGGAAGATGCCAAGGACTGGTTGGTAAAGGAATAGCTTTCGTGCCGTTTTCACCATGTCCCTTATCCCACAAACTTCCCCTGGCCTGCGGATCATTTGGACGCCGAACTTCTCACACTCGATGCGAAGCTTGGTAAAGCTGCTGAAATGAAGCTGTAAAGTGTGTGCTATCCTGTGGGCTCTGCAATCATGCAAGCCGCTTTAACATCTCCAC
>CAZGIZ010000039.1:0-32151 GCA_964526655.1 uncultured Desulfobacteraceae bacterium
TAATGCAAAAATGAAAGCCGGAAACCCTCTATTCCCAAGTGTTACCGGCTTTTTCAATTGGAATGATTATCCTGTAACGGAACAAAAAGAGGTGTTTTTCGATTACGCCAATGCACAAAATCCTGTGCTCATTGCCCCCTATCCAGGGCACGGAGTCAGGCATAAAAGGCGTGACTTAAAGAGCGTTATATATATATTTGCCCTTCTTCATAGATGAGTTTTCCCTTAGAATAATACGTTGAGAATAGAAATCATGCAGTGAGTTGCATTCACGGTGAGGCGCCTTTTAGGTTTTATGATGTTTTGAGTGACATTGAGCGTATCAAGGAGTGCATCGAGATAGTCGAAGAAATGTGTGAAAATGTGGACATTGGCAGTATTAGGGGATCAATCGTTATAAACGCAATCATGGGGGCTTTAGGGTGTTCAATATCCGATTGTAACAACATTGTCAGGGATGTCATTTCATCTTTCCCAGGATGATGATGAATTGAAATCCCATAAAGAAAAGATAGACACCCCTGACATGAAAGGAAATATAGGGCTTTAACCCCATGAAACAGAAAGGACCGGGCGGGAAAGGATTAATCATACCCTGATTACAAAATTTGCGCGTATAGTTGCCGAACCGGATTTATACGACAACTTTGATCAAATTCAAGACTTGGCACTCATAGCCGAAATGAAAGCCCCTGCGATCGAAACCGGGTTACCGGACGAAGAGGGGCCTGACGATCGGGACGAATCCTGACCGACACCAGGGCTATCGGCAGACCTTTTTATAAACTTTAATCAAAATGACGGTCAGACACACAATCAGAGCATAGGAAATATAGGGTATTAAAAATAATTGCCTGGAATAGCCGGATGCGGCGAAAACCGGGGACCCTGCCCGGATGTTCAAGGAGATCAGGAAAAACGGAATTGACATCACTGTACGGTTTTACATATTATGCAGGTACGACGAAGCGGATTTATTGACCTCTCCATAATGATCCCGTAAGTCGCTGATATCACATCCAGGCCACCGTAGCTCAGTTGGTAGAGCACCTCACTCGTAATGAGGATGTCTGCGGTTCGATTCCGCACGGTGGCTCCAATCAAACCGGACTCAGTATCCGAATCTCATTTTCGCATCCATTTTCCTCCTAAGGGACCGGAAAAAAATTCCCCTTCCAAATAATGTTAGTTAAGGCCATAAGCTTTTTTGATAATGCCGGCCTGATGTATCTTGCTGAGATATTTTGAGATTTTGTTTTCAGCCTGTCATGAATCCTGCTTGGCATATCGGTTGCATATTAATAAAGCAGCCACGTACCTCCAAAGGGACGGCTGATGGCAATCAGGTGTATCAAGGAATCAGGAGGTAAGGTTCCATGGCCGATACAAAAATTATTTACAGGGTTAATGACCAGGGCATGATTGTGGAAGAGATCGATGAGCCGGATGATAAAAAGGATGAGAAGGTGATTTCCAGAGGCAGCAACAGGCATGCTACCTCTATCCCGATGCCGTTAGTCGCTTAGGCCCTATTTGGTAAACTCATTCCTGAATGCATTTAGAGGACTCTGAAGGAAGATCCTCACCTTTTTAATAAACCCTTCCTTTTGGCATGCAGCCGAATATAATTAGCCTGAAAGCCAACAACTTAAGGTAAATATTGAAATAACATTTCCCATTATGTATGGTACTCAGATGGCGACACGGCACCGTGGTCATTTGCGACTGGATATGCTGTAGAGGAATTATCACTGCGGTCAGGGCCTTTTTTTCAAGCCCTGTCTAAAGGCTAAGGTGGCTGTTCCCGCAGATGGAAGGGTTCTATAGCACGGGTCATTTCATCTGAGAGGGACATTCTGCCAGGGGCGTCGTGGTGTGAACCCTCCCATCTGCGGGAACAACGAAGTGTGGTGGAATTCTTTTTGAGACAGAGCTTGAAAAAGAGGCCCTGACCTCCGCTATTGTCCGGGGTTGTATTCAAGACAAACGCTCCTATCGGCCAAAATTTTTACAATATAAAAAAGAAAGGATTGACTAACATGAAAAAATCATTCGGCGCCAAGACGCTGATTTTTCCCACACCGGTCTGGTGCGTGGGCTCCTATGACGCAAAGGGCAAACCCAATGTCATGACCATCGCCTGGGGCGGGATCTGCTGCTCACAACCGCCCTGCGTGACCATTTCCCTTCGCAAGGTCACTTATACCTACGGGAATATTATGGAGAGACAGGCCTACACACTGAGCGTGCCCTCTGAAAAATACATAAAGCAAGCCGATTACTTTGGTGTCGCGTCGGGCCGCAGTGTGGACAAATTCAGGGAATCCGGTCTCACACCGGTGCGATCCGAACTGGTGGACGCCCCTTATGTGGGCGAGTTCCCCATGATTTTGGAATGCAGGGTCATTCATCATCACGAGATCGGATTGCATACCCATTTTATAGGGGAGATCCTGGACGTCAAAATAGAGGAGGCCCTCCTGACCGGGGAGGGAAGGCCGGATATTGAAAAAATCCGTCCCATAATATTCTGCCCCGATATACACCAGTATCACTCCGTGGGCGGATTGCTGGGAAAGGCCTTTGATATCGGAATAAGACAGTAATTAGTAATTGTAAAATAAACTACGCATGGGAGTCAAATCGATGAAATTCCTGATACTGGACATAGGCGCCGGGACAATGGATGTCCTCTATTATGATTCCGGATCAGACGCGCATTATAAGGCGGTTGCCAGGTCCCCTGTTCTTACAGTGGCGGAAAGGGCGGCGGGCATACCCGGAAATCTCCTGATTACGGGGAGGGAGATGGGAGGCGGCCCCATAACAAAGGTCTTGAGGGAGCGTGCAGGGCGGAAGGAAGTAATCATGTCTGTCTCGGCCGCGGCAACGATCCATCATGATCCTGAAAGGGTCCGCGCCCTGGGGATCAGGGTAATTGAAGACAGAGAGGCTGAGGACCTGAAGGACGACAAGAGATACTCTCATATGGACATCGGGGACCTGGAGATCCGGAGGATGGGACACATTATCAAGGGGATGGGCGTGGACCATTCCCTTGACATTGTGGGTATCTGCGCCCAGGATCATGGAATACCTCCTGCCGGGATGTCCCACCTGGATCACCGCCACAATATTTTCAGGGCGATTCTGGAGGAAAGCCCCTTTCCCCATTCAGTGCTTTACAGAAGTGACGAGGTCCCGGGGAACATGAATCGTTTAAAATCCATAGCAGAGACCGCGAAAGGGCTTAATGCAAGGGAAATCTATGTCATGGACAGCGGCATGGCGGCTATTCTGGGAGGGTCCCTGGATGCGATGGCACGCGATAAAGGGAAAATAATGGTACTGGACATGGCCACCTCCCACACCGTTGCCGCGGCAATGGAACAGGGCGAAATAGCGGGCTTTTTTGAATACCATACGAGTGACATAACCCTTGAGCGGCTGGAGTCACTGATAACAGATCTGGCTGACGGGAAACTAGAGCACGGGGAGGTCTTGAAAGAGGGGGGACATGGGGCCTATATCCGAAAAGCCTTCGGGCTTGAGGCCCTGGAGATAATCATCGCCACGGGCCCGAAGCGTTTTATGATAGAGGACTCCAGGCTGCAGATCTCCCTCGGGGCCCCCTTAGGGGATAACATGATGACCGGAACCGCCGGAGTCCTTGAGGCCATAGCAAGAAGAAAGGGCATTGACGAATTAAAAAGGTTTTTGAGGAAAAACCATTGAAAAAATAATAATGAAGGGTTAAAAGAGGCTACTCAAAAAGATCTTTAAAGGAGCGGGAGATGGAAGTTATCCATGAATTTTTCTTCTGTGATGCCTGTAAATGCCAGGACTTCAAGCGTATCTATAAGTTTTCCCTCAGGTTTCACGGGATCAACTTTTCCGACGACCTGATCTATGACAAAATAACTGAAGAGCTGTACCAGTGCACCAATTGCCAGAAGACCTTTACCAAAGATCAGATAGAGGAAGGATTGGATAAGTTAAAGGAAAAATACAGAAAAACTGATTTGGAATAATGCGGGGCAGGTATTAACAAAGCGAGCTAAATTCCAGGCTTTTTACTCCTTATTTGATCTATTTTTCTCCCAAGGAGGACTATAATTTTCGCCATATCCCCGGCACTACGGAATCTGCCTGCCTGATCCTTTGCAAGGGCCTTATCAATTATCTGCTCGCATGCCTTGGGAATTTTGTTGTTATAGCGCAGCGGTGAAGGATGCTTTACCTGGGTAATCTGGTAGAGGAGACTCTTGAGATTTTTACCATGGAAGGGCAGTTCACCGGTGAGCAACTGATAAAACAGGACACCGAGGGAGAAGATATCGGACCTGGAATCGATCTTTTGCCCCATGATCTGCTCGGGAGACATGTAGTCGGGGGTCCCGAGTATGACTCCTGCCCTGGTCCTGAATGAAGAAAGGGCCTTTGCCAGGGCGAAATCCGTTACTTTGATTCCTCCGTCTTTCAGGAGTATTACATTCCCTGGTTTAATCCCCCTGTGGATAACCCCCGCCCTGTGCGCAAAATCAAGCGCGCTTGCAATCTTGGCGGTCACTGTCAGGGCCCTCCTGAAACGGAGGAGATCTCCCCGATTCATAAATTTGTTCAGACCTTCGCCTTCCAGGAATTCCATGGTAATGTAGATAAGGTCCTGATCCTCTCCGACCTCATAAATAGTCACGATTGAAGGGTGGTGCAAGCGGGAGGCCTTTTCCGCTTCCCTCAGGAAGCTTTTCTTGATCTCCCCTATAAGATCCTCGTCGAATTCATCTGATAACCGGATTGCTTTTATGGCGACATCGCGGTTCGATTTCGGGTCCCGGGCCTTATAAACAAGGCCTATTGACCCCCTGCCGAGCTCATTCAATATCTGATAGCGCCCCACCCTGGTCCTGATGCCCCCTGGGGAATCCAAAAGGGCATTTGCCTCTTTTGTCTCTTTCAAAATATTATCGGGACCCGTAGTGGAAGGTCCGCCCGATTCCTTCAATTCGGGCATGCGCCCATCAAGGTCCCTGAATAGGCCTCCTTTGTCCGTATGCCTGTAAACGGCGGGGGCCTTTTTTCTTGTCCGGCCACGGACCCGGAGATCGGTACCCGGCAAAGGCCTCTCTCTATCTGATTCGCTTACAAGTCTTCCGGCCAGAAACAGACCACGTAAAAGTATATAGAGAAAAACAGACGCCAGGCAGCCCGAGATATAGACAGGCTTGTACCATAGGCCCATCTGTGACAGGAGGATTATCCCCGCCGCAATGTTCAGCGCGATTATGCCGGCCGTTCCAGCCAGCACGGTAAATGGTCCCTTTCGCGGAAAATAGAATGAAGCGAACATTCCAGATAGAATGAGGATGGAGACCTCGATATATAACATTGTGCGGGGACGTTTGATAAACCCGAAGTTAATCATGTCTTCCAGTATGTTCGCTATCAGTTCGGATTCAGGCATATTGACCGAATAGGGCGTGTCAAATTTCCTGCTTTCAGAATTATTAAGGCCTATGAGTACTATCTTGTCCTTAAGACCGGGTTGCGTCCGCCTGTTCCTTAAGACATCCGCAAAGGAGAAACGGGGGAACCCGTTCATGCCGTCTTCAAATCTGACAAGCATCTCACCTCTTGTTAAGGGAATGGAAAGCCCGTTTATTATGACCTGATTATCCCCTGCTGGAATCTGGTTGGGTTTTTGATTGAAATTGGCGATGGCCAATCTTAAAGGGAAAGAAGGGAGAAGAGAGCCCCTGTAATTGATATAGGCGGGGTGGGATCTGCCTGCCATGGGCCCGCCGGAGGCCGTATTTCCGTGTCCCAGGCCTGCCGAGTTTTGAGCGAGTTCCGGGAAGGGAGGAGAAAGGCGGTCTATTGAAATCCTTTCCTTGAGGGACGGCGAGATATTGGAAGAATCCAGAAAATTATTGGAGAGAGACGATTCGTCACTGTTGGCAGGACCCTCCTGATTCTGAGCAGGATCAATTGACACGGGCAGGATTACGTTATTACTATTTTTGACGCTCTCCACTAATTTCGCGTCATCATTAAGTCTTTTTTCAATCTGAGCCAGGTTTTCAAGGGTCCATTCCCGCAGGGCCGTCTCCTGTTTTGCCTCAGAATAGGTATCATATTTTTCACGAAAGGCCATTACTTCCCGGAGACCGGCATTGTTCTCTTTCTCAGGGAACGGGATGTTTAATCCGATCAACTTTACCCCGTTGTCGTTTAGAATTCCTATCATTTCACCTATCAGACCCCTTGGCCATGGCCAAGCTCCCAGCGCGGCGAGGCTTTTGTCATCAATATCTATCAGGATTATTTTATTGTCGGCCACGGGCCAATCCTGGCGGGAGAGTTTTACCCCCAGGTCATAGATCTGGTTCCCGATCTTCTCGAAGAACAAGGGACGGGAAAATGAGAATAGAATAAAGAGCAGGACCAGGACTGACCCTGCCGCGATGTCCATTTTTGTGGGTTTCCCTGTCATCATCTATTTCTCTGGGTTGAGCCGTTCAAAGTTCACGGTCAAAAAGCAAAAAGCTAAGCACTTTGATTTGCCAGAAGATTTGCATATTAATGAAAATATTCTTTTCACACGCGACTGATTAACAACAAGAAATTCAAGTTCCATACTGGGAAATGCATAAATTCAAAAAATTACAACCATTGAACGCTGAACCTTGAACCCGGAACCGCTCAATTCAGGTGTTTATCGTGTATTGCTCCATATGAAAATCTTTTTGGGAAATGATGATAATGCGTCTGTTTATCCTTTTTTCCAGCTCAATTATGGATTGCTGCTCCTCCTCCTTCATGACGTTACCTATTTCGGGATTCACCTGCACATAAATATTGCCTCCCGTGCCGGAGATCTGGGGGGGCTCTCTTTCAAGATCCCTGAATATTTCATAGCATATTGTCTTTCGCGATTTAATGGTCCCCCTGCCTTCACAATAGAAACATGTCTCGGTCAATAACCTGCAGAGGTTTTCCCTGGTCCTCTTTCTCGTCATCTCGATAAGGCCCAATTCCGACATCCTGAGGATGTGGGTCTTTGCCTTGTCCTTGCTCAAGGCCTCTTTAAGGGCCATGAAGACCCTCTCCCTGTTGTCCGTCTTTTCCATATCAATAAAATCGATGACAATAAGGCCGCCAATGTTTCTGAGACGCAGTTGATATGCTATCTCCTTCAGCGCCTCGAGGTTGGTCTTTAAAATCGTCTCCTCAAGGTTTCTTTTCCCCACGTAACTCCCGGTATTCACATCTATGGCGGTAAGGGCCTCCGTCAATTCTATTACGATATATCCCCCTGATTTCAGCCATATCTTGTTTTCCAGGGCCCGGGAAATTTCCAACTCTATGCCGTAGGTATCGAATATGGGATCATTTCCTTCATATAGCTCGACAGAGTACCTCAAGGCCGGAGCGAAATTATCAATAAACTGCATTATCTTTTCATACTCCTCGACGGAGTCTATTACAAGGCGGTCCACTTCCCTGGTGAAGAGATCGCGCACGGCCCTTAAAGACACGGATAGATCCATGTACAAAAGCACGGGATTGGAAGTCCTGGACATCTTTTCCTGGATATTCGCCCAGAGCTGCAACATGAAGTCCATCTCGGATTTCAGTTTTCCCCTGTCCGCTCCTTCGCTCACGGTCCTTACTATGAAACCGTAATGTTCCGGCCTGATTTCCTGAACAATATTTCTAAGCCTCTCTCTCTCCTCATGGTCCTCGATCCGCCTGGAGACCCCAATATGGTTGACCGTGGGGAGGAGGACAAGGTGTCTGCTCGGAATGGATATGTAAGAGGTAAGGCGGGCCCCCTTATTTCCCAGGGGCTCCTTTGAGACCTGAACCATAATATCCTGGCCCTCCTGAAGGAGGTCCTCGATATGAAACGGCATCTCCGGGAGGGGGTATTGTTTTGTCTCAACGGATTTCATGGATAACATGTCGTCCCCGTTGTCCGTGTTATCCTGAAGCATCATACTTTCAAGATCCAGGATATCTTTTTGCACGTCGGAGACATAAAGAAAGGCCGATCTGTCCTGTCCTATATCGACAAAGGCTGCCTGCATCCCGGGGAGGACCCTCACAACCCTGCCCCGGTAGATATTTCCGATAAGCTCCTGTCCGGTCTTCCTCTCGATGTGGAGCTCTACGACAACGCCGTTTTCCACAAGGGCCACTCTGGTTTCATGGGGCCTGGTGTTTATTATCAGGGAGTTGGTCATGGCAGATGGATTTTAACCCATAACCTGTCTGGTCTTCAATATTTTTATGTTCTCAGACAGTTGATCATCGAGCTGAAATATCCCCTTAATAAGATTGATGGGCCTTATTTCAGGTCCGGATACGTGTTTCAATACCAGGTTCAGGATGCCCGGTTCAGCATAAGCAATCGATTTTACAAGAGATTTGGCGTCCAACTCCTGTTCGCCTCTCTTGCCTTGTTTTCGAATGGGAAAATTCTTCGAATCCATAAATCTTTTCAGGGCGGACCTGTCGATATCTATGCCCTTCAGGGTTATCTGGAAATGGCTCTCGACCGGGCGGAGGCCCTGATCTCTTTGGGAGATCTCTTCCAGGAGGTTGACCCGGACGCCCTCAGGGAGCTGCAGATTTATCTCTTCTTTCAGGATCGAAGGGGCCAAATCGTCAAGGAGTTCGATATCAACCGTTTCATGGACGCTTTCGGTTCCGACGGGCAATGCCGTGGCAAAGGATACCCGAGGCATGGGATGATAACCCATCGAATAAACAGTATTGAGGCCCGCCCTTCTCAAGGCCCTGATAAAGGCCTTGGCAAGCTCAAGGTGGCTTAGAAATCTGGCAGGGCCCAATTTGGAAAAGACAAGCCGGTATTTCTTTGTCCCTGTCCCTGAAGCCGAAGAAGCCTTTTTGATCTTTTCGGGCGGCAGCCATTCCCTATGGAGCACATTATCAAGACTCTTGTGATCGCATACGCCGCATTCAAGGCATTTCTCGCGGCAGTCAGGGGTGCTCTCCGCTTCAAGGGCCCTCTGCCACTCCCTCCTGAGATAGTCCTTTTTGACTCCGGAACGGATATGGTCCCAGGGCAGGATCTCGTTGATGGACCTTGACCTGTAGAGATAGAATGCGGGATCGATCCCCGATTTTTGAAAGGCCTCTTCCCAGACAGCCCTGTTAAAATGCTCTCCCCAGGCATCGAAACGGGCCCCGAGCCTCCAGGCCTCGATCAGTGCCCTTGCCAGACGCCTGTCTCCCCTGGAGAAGACGCCCTCAAGCCAGCTCAGTTCGGGCTGGTTCCATTTCACCCTGACCCTCCTGCCTTTAAGGCCCTTTTGAATAAGGTTTATCCTCCTCCAGCTTTCCTCAAGGCTGATTTGAGGCGCCCACATAAAGGGCGTATGGGCCTTTGGCACAAAGGTGGAAAGGCTGACATTCAATATGGCCTTTTTCCCCCTCCCCTTTGCCAGACCGGCCACCTGTCCTGCAAGATTGATGATATCTTCCAGGTCCCGCTCCTCCTCTCCCGGGAGACCTATCATGAAATAGAGCTTGATGAGATTCCAGCCGGCCCTGTATATCTCTCCGGCCATATTTAGGATATCCCTGTTGGTCAGGGATTTGTTGATTATCCTTCTAAGCCTGTCGTTTCCCGCCTCAGGGGCAATGGTAAATCCGGTTTTTCTGACTCGCTTAATCTGCTCGAACCAGCCGGGATCCAGGCTGTCGATCCTCAGTGAAGGGAGACTGAGGGCGATTTTGCTGTCTGACTGATTGTCCATGATTCTCCTGATCATCGGGCCTATGCAACTGTAGTCCCCGGAACTGAGGGAAAGAAGGGAGACCTCGCCAAAGCCCGTGAGCCTGAGGGCCAGGTCGATATTTTTCAGGACGGAGTCGGGATGTCTCTCCCTGACAGGACGGTATATCATGCCTGCCTGACAGAACCGGCAACCCCTCGTGCACCCCCGCGAGATCTCAACAGTTAGCCGGTCATGGACCAGTTGGGTAAAGGGCACGATCTGATCCGCTGGAAAAGGATACCGGTCGATATCCGGTATTACTGCCTTCTCAACCCGTCTGTAATCCGGCAGCAGCGGCTCAATGCCCTGGACATGCCCTTCGGGATGATAGCCCACTTTAAAGAATGAAGGGACGTACAGGCCCCTTATCCTTGTCAATTCACGCAGCATCTCCCTTTTTTTCATCCCCTTTTTTCTGGCCTCTCTCACGGTCTCGCATATCAGGAGAGCGGCTTCTTCCCCGTCGCCCACAAGAACCGCGTCAAAGATGTCGGCTACAGGCTCGGGATTAAAACAGGCCGGCCCTCCTGCCAGGATGAGGGGAAAGGAATCGTCCCTTTCCGCTGAGAGGAGCGGGATGCGGGAAAGGTCCAGCATGTTCAGGACATTGGTATAGGATAGTTCGTGCTGGAGGCTGAAACCGATTATGTCAAAATCCGAAAGGGGCCTTCCGGATTCGAGTGAGGCGAGGAGTTTTCCCCTGCTCCTCAGCTCCCTCTCCATATCGACCCATGGTGAAAATACCCTCTCCGCCGCCAACCATTCATGTGAGTTTAGGATATGATAGAGTATTTTCAATCCCTGATGGGACATGCCCACTTCATATATATCGGGAAAGGCAAGGGCTATGGAGACCTCTATCACGGACAGATCTTTCTTTACGGCGTTTATCTCATTTCCTGTGTAGCGACTGGGACGTCTGATATTTAAAAGATAATCTTCATCTGATACTGGCATTGTTATTCCACCATTCCATTATTCCCTGATTCCCTTCGGGTCGAAGGCCAATTGCAGGGCTAAGTTCCTCTTCAAAGGGCACTAAACATTGTCCGGTCCCCTGCCAAGGAGGACCGTTATCTCGGCTCCCCCGCCGGAAGGACTTGCGCCGTAGACCCTTCCCCTTAACCCCTCTACAATACGCTTTACAATAGCGAGCCCCAGGCCGGTTCCACCATCCTTGGTGGTAAAAAACGGCGTAAAAAGAGATGAAAGGGCCTTTTTACTGAATCCAGGGCCCGTGTCTCTTACCTTGATCCTGACCTTCTCCCGGCCTGATTCCAGTACGGATTCCGTGCTGATCCGGATGATGCCGCCCTCCGGCATGGCTTCAACGGCATTCAGAAAGATATTCCAAAGTACCTGCCTTATCTGTTCAGGGTCGGAGACGAGGTTTACGGGCCCGGTGAAATCGGTCCGGACCTCCATCTTTTCATTCCATTTCCCGCTATTCATGAAGAGCTCCAGTGATTCCAGGATCAAGCGGTTCAGGTCGAATTCACGGTTTTCAACGGACTTCGGTCTCGCGAAAAGGAGAAAATCACTCACCAGATGGTTTAATCTGTTTATTTCTCTCAGGATAATATCCATGAGCCTGCCGTTCGTATCACCCTCTTCCATCCCCTCTTTGAGCATCTGAATGGAACCGCTGATAGAGGCCATGGGATTTCTTATCTCATGGGCGATGCCTGCCGCCAGTTCCCCGATCAGGGCCAACCCCTCAACCTTTTTCATATCCTCCTCGATCTTCTTCATCTCGGTCATGTCCTGGAAAAGGATAATCTGGCCTTTCCTGTGCGGATCGGGGATCATGAGGGGCGATATGGATAGCCTGAGGGACAGTATTTCGCCTTCCCGCCTTGGATACTGCGCGTCAATAAAGCCGGGCGGTTTTTTTTCGTTCAAAGGTTCAGCTCCAGTTTCTTTGTTAAGGTAGTCCTTGAAAAAGGGGATAATCTCCAGGATCCTTTCGCCTATGACATCGCTTGCCCGGATGCCGAATATACCCTCGGCAGCGGGATTAAAGAGTATAATCCTGCCTTGACCGTCCAGGGTTATCAGGCCCGAGGAAATGCTCCTGATAATCCACTCATTGAGGGCCTCTAACTTTATGATATCATCTTCCTTGGCCCTGAGCTCAACCCGGCTTTTCCTCGCCTGCTCGGAGGGATAGCTGCTGAGAAAGGCCACTAAATAAAAGGCAGCGATGTTTACGGCTGTCGAATAGACGATATTGAAGCCCTGATAATCACCTGAAAAATCCCATCTGCTGCTAAAGGGGTGGATGACATTATAATAGTGCAGGTCCAGGAGGAGGCCGTATAGGATACTGCTGCTGGATGCTATTACCATGCCTCCCCTGCGATAGAGGATGATGCTGGCGCTTATGATGGCTAATATGTAGAGGAAAGAAAATATGCTGTCCATCCCGCCCGTGGAATAGATTATTCCCGTGATGAGGAGGGTATCCATCAGTAATTGCAGATAGGCCTGTTTGAGGTAGTCCTTTAAGGTCTTGAAGAGGATAATATAGATAAAAGTAAGGAAATAAACTGAGGCGATAATAGAATAATGGGAGGTCTGGATATCTCCAAAATAGGTCTTAGTCTCCCTGATCTGTATGAAGATGGAGGTCCCCAAAAAGAGGGATATAAAAAACAGCCTCAAGAGCATAAGCTTTTGGAGCCGCCCCGCCAGTTCCGTTTGGGAAATTTTCAGGTCTGAATCGACCATATTGATCGGATTACCCGCCTACAGCTCCGGCCATCGAGAAGATGGGGAGGTACATTGCGATGGCAATGCCGCCCAGACTGCCGCCAAGAAAAAGCAAGAGCAACGGCTCAAGCATGGAGGTCAGGGCCTCCACGGCCGCGTCAACTTCCTTGTCGTAAAAGTCTGCGATCTTTTCAAGCATTGTATCCAGGGCGCCGGTCGCCTCGCCGACTGATATCATCTGAATGACCATGCCGGGAAATATATTATTTTCCGACAAGGGCTCCGCAATGGTCTGGCCTTCCGCAATGCTGCCCCTTACTTCATAAATGATCTCCTCTATTATCACATTTCCCGCTGTCTTTGCGACTATCTCAAGGGAATCCAGAATGGGGACCCCGCTGGCCATCATGGTCCCAAGGGTCCGCGTGAACCTGGCCACGGCTGTTTTCTTGAGCAGGTCTCCGAATATGGGCATCTTCAGGAACAGGTTGTCAGTAACCTTTCTCCCCGATTTGGAATTCCTGTACTGTTTGAAGATAATGACAAATGCGATAATTGCGCCAATGATGAAATGGATCTTGCTCTTCAGAATATCGCTCAGAGCCACGACCACCTGAGTGGGCATTGGCAGGGCCTGGCCGAAGCTGGAGAACATGTCCTGAAACACGGGTATTACAAAAATAAGGATGACCGCGATACATATGAAGGCAATGGACATGACTACTATGGGATAGATCATGGCCCCTTTTATCTTCGATTTGAGTTCAGCGGCCTTTTCTATGAAGGTGGCAAGCCTCTGGAGAATAGTATCCAGGATGCCGCCCACCTCACCGGCGGCTATAAGGTTGACGAAGAGGTCATCGAAGACCTTGGGGTGTTTTTTCATGGCCTCGGCAAGGGTGGATCCGCCTTCCACGTCTTTTGTGATCTGTTTAAGAACCCGCCTGAAAGTAACATTATCCGCCTGTTCGGCCAATATATTGAGGCCCTGCACAAGGGGGAGCCCGGCGTCGATCATTGTGGAGAACTGCCTGGTAAATATGACAATGTCCTTGTTGGTGACCTTGGGCTGCATAAAGGAGATATTTTCGAATATATCCTTCGGCTTTGGCTTTAATTTCAATATCTTAAGATTGCGTTTTCTTAGCTGGGACTGGGCTATCTGTTCCGAAGCGGCCTCTATCTCGCCTTTTAGTTTCCTGCCCTTTTTTGTCTCCGCCACCCATTGATAGATCTGGGCCATTTGAGATTCACCTCCGGTTTGTTATCAATACGGGGAACACTGGGTACTGTCCGTTGTTTATTGTCCGTGGTCTGTAGTCATAACTGCAATGGATACTATTTCAGTTAGTTACAGTGAATCACAAATCAAAATTACTTGAGACATAAATCTTTTGACCTAAACTGATCGGTTCCGGGTTCCAGGTTAAAGGTTCAAAGGTTATAACCGGTTGCTGCCACTCATATTTTTTCAAGTCTTGGAATGTTCACTGTAACCTATTGGGTGACCCGGCGTTGACGTTGCATTAATGGCCAGACCCTTTGGCTGCCGTTGTTTAGGTGTCTTCAACCGTGAACCTTGAACGTGGAACCGCTCAACTTGGTTTTTGGATAACACATACAACTAACCACTGACGACGGTCAACTGACATTAACGACCGCTTGAGCGGCAAATTAAATAAACAATCATTCAGATTCAGCAATGTCCGGCCAAGATATTACAGTCGATAAATTGTTAATATGCAATATTCGAACCAGACATTACTCATTCGGGCCGGGAAAAAATCGATTAATGGTAATGAAATGGATATATTATGTCAAGGATTCTCAATGCCTTACCATTTATCCCTGCAAATCCTGCAGGGCTCCGGGGGCCTCTGGATCAGATTATCCTTGACAACCTCCATTCAATAAATAATAAATAATCGGTTTAATTAGCAGGATAGAGGCTTAATAAAAAAGATCAAGGAGGAAATAGTCGTGATAGAAATTACTGCCCCCATGGGAGGAAAAGTATTGGAAGTGAAGGTAAAGCCCGGTGATTCTGTGAATGAGGATGACGAGGTAGTAATACTCGAGGCCATGAAAATGGAGCTGCCGGTCGTGGCAACAGGTTCAGGGACCGTGAAAGAGGTCAAATGCAATAGTGGTGATACGGTTGAAGCGGACGCGATTTTAGTGGTATTGGAATAGTGTATATCCGGAGGGGTTCCCTCCACAGGCGGCACAGCAGCGAGAAATTCTGAGGCCCTAAATATATCTGAAATAAAAAAAAGCCCGCTCCCAGATCGGGAGAGGGCTTTTTTTGATGCTTCAGCCCGTGGCCTTTTTCATCTCAATCTTCTTTATCATTCTGGAAATTATATTGCCGGAGACATTCATACCCAAGAAAAGGATAAGGAGGACCACAAAGACACCTATATACCTGAGAAAAAGGGTCCCCATTATCCAGGTCCAGCTGTCTTTGGCAATGATAACGGTCGCTGTTTCATCTCCTTTTGATATGGTGATCGAATGCCATTCCCTTTTTCCATCGTCTTCAATATAGGTGGCGTCTTTCCACTCGCGGTATTTTATGTCTTCCTCTCCCTTTAAAGCATTTTTATAGAATTTGAGCGCGTCATCATGGCTGAGATCGGTCTTGATTTCCAGGCGCGTCTTATTACGCTGGAGGGTTTTGCCCTGGGGTATTACAGGGGCGCCTAAAAATTCTTCGGCGATCGAGAGGTGTGGGAGGCAAAAGAGAAGAAGCGTCGTCATTAATATTGGAATTTTCATTTTTTTATTCCTCTAATCAAACATGGCTATAAACATGCCGGCAGCGGCTGCTGAACCTATCACTCCTGCCAGATTGGGCCCCATTGCGTGCATCAGGAGATGGTTGGTCTTGTCGTATTTAAGCCCCTGGATCTGTGATACGCGTGCCGCCATGGGGACCGCTGAAACCCCTGCGGACCCGATCAGGGGATTTATTTTCTCCTTAAGAAAAAGGTTCATGACCTTCACGGTCAGGATGCCGCCAACCGTACAGACGGCAAAATCAATGAGACCAAGACTGAAGATAAACAAGGGCTTCCAGCTCAGGAAGTTATCGGCGTACATGGTGGCGCCCACGGACACGCCAAGGAATATGGTCACGATATTCATCAGGGCCCCTTGGGCCGTTTCAGTGAGCCTTCCGACAACTCCGCTCTCCTTCATCAGGTTACCCAGCATGAACATCCCCATGAGCGGTATGACCGAAGGGACAAGGAGGGCGATAATACCCGCCGTGACAAGAGGGAAAAGAATCTTCTCCTGCCTTGAAACATGCCGCAGCTGGCGCATTCGAATCTTTCTTTCCTTGCTGTTGGTCATCAGTCTCATTATGCCCGGCTGGATGAGAGGCACCATGGCCATGTAGGAATAGGCGGCAAGTGCGTTCGGACCAAGGAGCTGGGGGGCTAAGTGCTGGGTGAGATAGATGGTGGTTGGGCCGTCCGCGCCGCCGATAATGCCTACGGACGCCGCCTCCTTCAGGGTGAACCCCGCCAGAACCGTTCCGGTGAAGGTCACAAAAACGCCAAGCTGGGCGCCAGCGCCCACAAGGAGGGTCTTGGGATTGGCTATCAGGGGGCCGAAGTCGGTCATCGCCCCCAGACCAAGGAAGATAATACAGGGGATGATCTCCCATTCCAGTCCATAGTGATAAAAGAATTCCAGAAGCTGGGCGTGGCCGTGGGTATAACCCATCAGGGGAACAAGGGGAAAATTGACAATAAAGATTCCAAATCCGATGGGCAGGAGGAGCAGGGGTTCATATTTTTTTGAAATGGCAAGATACATAAAAAGCGATCCCACGGCCCACATGATTATCAGTTTCCACTGGAAATTAAAGACACCCGTGGTATGCAGGATACCCTGCAATAAATCAAGAATCTCGTTTATGCTCATGGTCTTATACTCCTGGGGTTTTAAACAGTATCCCTGAGATCGGGTCCCGCCTTTGGCCGCAGGTATCTCTCCCCCTCAACCTCGGGCGTTGTTTTAAAAAAACAAAAGTGTATTCAGGGCAAAAAGAATATTGAAATCATTAATAATAACGTGATCGCTTTAGATCAGAAAGCGTTATTTGTCAAGAACAAATATTTCCCGATATTTATGGATAAAATGAGTATAATTTATCTAAAAATAAATTATTCTTTTATGTTATCGAATTCCCATGTTGCCCATCTAATGTTATTTTAGTATTTGGACTTGACAGAAATAAATAAATATTAATAAATATTACTAATACCGGGTTGAGCGGTTCAATGTTCACTGTTCCTGGTTGAAGAGCCTGGGCCGGCTGTTGTTAAAAGGTTGGTGCGTTAATAGGGGCGATTGTTATATTTCACCCAATGGTTGAAAGTGGTAGTTAGTCTGAATATCGTACATATAGTTAGGCATATCAGTAGGGTATAACCTTTAAACCTTGAACCCTGAACCTGGAACCGTCTAATTTTGGTAATTATATAAGAAGGAGGAAAGCATATGGCCAAGGAGAGCGCTCTTAAAGACAAGGTAATTCTGGCGGTCGATGACGAGGAAGATGTACTCGAAACACTGGAAGAAATACTTGATATGTGCATAGTCCATAAGGCCAAGGATTATGACACGGCCAATCAATATCTGTTGAGCTACACCTACGATATCGTGATCCTTGATATTATGGGAGTAAATGGTTTTGAACTCCTCAAACTGGCGGTCACAAAGGATATTCCGACCGTCATGCTCACCGCACATGCCGTTACTCCCGAGGCCTTGAAAAAATCCATTAATTTAGGGGCCGTCTTTTTCCTGCCCAAAGAGCAGATATCAGAGCTCATAGAGTTTCTGGAGCACGTGGTATTGAATGAAGGCAAGCCTATCTGGATCAAACTCTTTGACCGGCTTGGCGAGTATTTCAATAAACGATTCGGTCCGGACTGGAAAGAGAAAGACAAATTCTTTAAGGAATTTGAAGAGTCTTTGAAAAAGAATGGATAGTCTGGAAGATTTCAGGCCCGTATCCAGGTTTAAATGCCCGCCTAATGTCTGATAATTCCATAACGCCCATTAACACGTCCTTCACGCACTTCCTGTCCGGGGCTTCTGTGAAGGAGTATGTACCTCAGGAGAAACAACCATGAAAGAAAGTCCACCAAAGGGACAATCAAGAATCGATGAATTGTGTATCAACACGATCCGGACACTCGCTATGGATGCCGTTCAGAAGGCCAATTCAGGCCATCCCGGAGCGCCAATGGGCCTTGCCGCCGCCGCCTATACCCTTTGGATGAATTTTTTAAGACATAACCCTCAAAATCCCGGCTGGTTCGACAGGGACCGTTTTGTCCTCTCCTGCGGCCACGCCTCCATGCTCCTCTACAGCCTTCTCTATCTTACGGGTTATGACCTGGATCTGGAAGATATAAAAAATTTCCGTCAGTGGGGAAGCAAGACACCCGGACATCCCGAGATGGGTTGCACACCCGGCGTAGAGACCACAACAGGCCCCCTGGGACAGGGGTTCGCGAATGCCGTGGGAATGGCCCTTGCCGAACGGCACCTTGCCGCTGTTTTCAATCGGCCGGGGCATGAGATAGTTGATCACTATACCTATGTAATGGCCGGCGACGGGGATATGATGGAGGGCATAAGTTCCGAAGCGGCCTCCTTCGCGGGGCATATGGGTCTTTCCAGGCTGATCTGCATCTACGATGATAACAGGATCACTATCGAAGGAAAGACCGATATCACCTTTTCCGAAGACGTGGCCCTCAGATTCAAGGCATACCACTGGCAGGTCCTGAGAGTTGATGATGGAAACGATACCGGAGCAATTATAGACGCGATCAGAGAGGCAAGAGATGAAAGGTCACGCCCTTCCTTGATTGTCCTCAGGACCCACATAGCATATGGGAGCCCGAACAAGCAGGATTCATCGGACGCCCACGGGTCCCCTCTTGGTGAAGAAGAGGTGCGGCTCACAAAAAAGAACCTGGGATGGCCCACGGAGGAGAATTTTATGGTCCCCGAAGAGGCCTTGAAGACCTTCAGGATGTGTGTTGAGAAGGGAAGGGAGGAGGAGTCCAGGTGGGAGGAGTCATTAAAGGGCTACAGGAGTCGTTACCCCGAGCTTGCCGAAAAGTGGGACAGCTTTATGGACGGGAAATTGGAAGAGGGCTGGGACGCGGATCTGCCCCTAATTCCCTGGGCTGAAGGACCGGTTGCGACCCGTGCCGCCTCGGGGAAGGTGTTGAACGCCCTTGCGGGAAGGCTCTCCGGGCTCATCGGCGGGTCGGCGGATCTTTCACCGTCAACCAATACAGTCATTAAAGCCTCCCATGACTTCCAGAAGGCCTCCAACGACGGGAGAAACATCCATTTCGGGGTGCGGGAACACGCGATGGGAGGGATACTGAACGGGATCGCGCTTCATAAAGGCCTCATACCCTATGGCGGTACGTTCCTTGTGTTTGCAGATTATATGAGGCCGTCCATAAGATTAGCCTGTCTTATGGGGCTGCATGTAATCTACGTCTTTACACATGACAGCATCGCTGTCGGCGAAGACGGGCCTACACATCAGCCCGTTGAGCATCTGTCAAGTCTGAGGGTGATCCCCGGCCTGGTTGTCATCCGGCCCGCGGACGCCATGGAGACCACGGAGGCCTGGAGACAGGCAATCACCATATCGGACCGTCCCGTGGCCCTGATACTGAGCAGGCAGAAACTGCCCGTGCTGGACAGGGAAAGGTATGCTTCGGCGGGAGGACTTGCACATGGAGCCTATATCCTTGCCGATTCCCAAAAAAGACCTGATATTATCATCATAGCCTCGGGATCGGAGGTCCACATAGCCCTACAGACAGGGAATAAACTGGCTGAAAATGGTATTTCGGCGCGGGTGGTGAGCATGCCGAGCATGGAGCTTTTCGAGGGAAATACCCGGGAGTATAAGGACAAGGTGTTGTTGCCTGAGGTGAAGACACGCCTCATTGTGGAGGCGGGTCATCCAATGAACTGGGAGAGATACGCAGGAGAAAGAGGGGCAGTAATCGGAATAAAGAAGTTCGGCGCTTCCGCGCCCGGGGGAAGGGTGATGGAAGAGTACGGCTTCACTGTGGACAATGTTGTTAAAAAGGCGATGGAATTAGTTATTTCGACTTGACGACCAGGACGGCCGCTCCTTCAAGGGCCCTCACAAGCTTGACGCTGATATCACCCATTACGAACTCTTCGGCCTTGGACATCTTTTTACGGCCTATCACGACCATATTGATATTCCTTTTATTTACCTGGTCGATAATACCGTCCGCTATTGTCTGATAAGGCTGCTTGACAAGCTCCATCTCGATCCGGTCTGGGTTGAACCCTTTTTCAACGAGCCTGTCCTTTGCCCTCTGCAGAACGGACGTCATCTTCGATGATTGTTCCCCCATATACTTTTTTCCCATGAGCTCCTCGCTGGCTGAAGGGGTCCTGAAAAAATGGAGTAAAAAAATATGCCAGTCTTCCGGGCACAGGGAAAGGCCTGCAAGGAAATCCACCACAGCTCGCGAACTTACGGAATCGTTTAGAGCCACAAGGATTGAATTGTCCCGGTCTCCCAAGATACCCTCCTTGTTATTTAAACCCAAAGTACAGACACATGTTTAAATCCTCTATAATCTCTTCCATTGATTCGTAGAAAATCTCCGCCCCCATTGAGAAGTGGGCAAGGATGTCATTCATATGGACAGGGATATAGGGGTACAATTTTCGCAGGTTCATGAACCTCCGCCTATTCAATATTGAGAAATCGCCTGGTTCAATGCGGTTTGCGAGATCACCGTAAAGGTCCCTGTTGCTCCTTATCATGGACATGGTGTGAAATCCCTTGCCGATAGCGTAAAGGAGGATGTTCCCTATTTCGATTATATCAAGGCCAAAGGGGTTCTCCTCGGTATAATAATCATAATCGAAATCTATCCACACATAGTTCGCCGTTCCATGCTCCAGGATAATGTGATCATTCCTTATGTCGCCGTGTTTTTGCCCGTGGACATGCAAAAAACGTATCGCTTCTAAGGCCTTGACCAGTTTCTTCAATATATCAGGGAGGGAATTGAAAAAATAGGTCTCATGATCCATGGCCAGGGAACCGATATATATGAAAAATTTTTGTCCTAACACAGGATCCAATACGCGGATATTATTCCCCATTATATCCCTGTAAGCCTTTCCATGCATAAAGTGGGGGTGATCCTTTACCAGTTCCAGGATCTCGCCCTCCTTTTCAGGGTTTCTGAAGCAGTTTATCTTTACACCTCCAAGATGGATTTCGAATGATTCAAAAAAGGAGAGTTTTATGATTTTCTTCTCCCCCGTTTCGGAATCCACTGCCCTCTTCACCCAGAATTTGGGATCTTCGAGGCCGAATCTATATTCGCGCTCATGCCCTGTAACCCTGTATCGTTTTCCGTCAACGACGATTATATCACCGTAATCAATGGAAAAAAAATTGGATGTATCTGTAAACTCCCTCTCTTTCATGGGTTGAGTCAAAATCCCTCGAGCATGCGCGCGGGAAGGCTTTCCATGGCCATTTTTACCTTATCGAGGAAGTTCTTGAGACCGTTGTTCTCAATAACCAGCCCAAGGTGTGCCGATAAGACCCTCAAGGTATCGATGTCTTCTTCATTAAATCTCTTGAGGTCTTCATGATATATCCTTATCATGCCGATCGCGGTCCTGCGGAATTTTATGGGGATGGAAAGGATAGAGACGATTCCCTCTTTTTTTGCCGCTTCAGGATATTGGATACGGGGGTCGTTTTGCACGTCCTCGATAAATATGGGCTCCCCCGTTACAAAGGGCGAAAGCCTTTTATCCACGAACAACGGCCCTTTTCGGAGATATTCTTCGCTGATCCCATAACTGCTTACTGTAAAAAGCTGGTTTTCCCTGTCGTCGAAGAGCATGATGCAACATCCCTTTGCCTTGAATGTCCTGGCCGTACCCTCGGCGATGTGGTTGATCAGGAGATCGAGGTCCTCATAGGTTGAGATAGCGTGACTGATCGCCTTGAATTCCTTGAGGTAAAATCGTCTGACAGGCTCCTGAGACATTGCTTAAACTCCCTGATAAATGTTATATGAGAAAATATTCATTTCCCCTGCCCTGTGTTTCTATTAGTCTTAATTTGTAACTATTCAGGTTGTTTAGACTAAAGACTGTTAGCTCTTACGCATTGATCGAAACTACATACAGCCTAAATGCCTACAGCCTATCTACATGAGTAATTATCTTAATTTTATCATATCATATTATTCTCACAAGAAAAACCTGATCCTCTGGGCCGGTTCAAAAAAAAATGGCTCTGCCGGCATAAATCCACCGGGGTAATGGAGTAGTGGAGTGTTGGGTGATAAAATTGGTTGCCTAATGGATATTCTATGGGGCATAATTTATTAGTGGAGAGAATAATCTCCTGTCGGGCGCCCCAATAAGAAATCAATATGGAAAAATGTCAGAGATCTTGATCGGCACATCAGGTTATTATTATGATGATTGGAAGGAGGCATTTTACCCTCAAGGGATTATCGGTAAGGACTATCTTGAGTATTATTCTTCTCAATTTAAGATCCTCGAGTTAAATTTTACCTATTATCGATTGCCTGAAGCAGATCAATCCAGGATGATGATAGACAGATCCGGCGGAAGATTGGATTTCGTGGTAAAGGCCTTCCGGGGTATGACCCATGAAATTTCAGAGAGTTCCCTGTCAGAGTCCCTGCCCCTTTTTCTGAACGGAATATCCCCTTTTGTGGATGAAGGCAGATTAGGCGCAGTCCTTTTGCAATTCCCCCAGGGCTTCCATTACACCACAGACAACAGGATATACCTCAAGGACTTGATAGAGGCCTTGTTGCCGCTTCCCATTTTCGTTGAATTCCGTCAGAGGGACTGGCTGAAGGACTCGGTATATGAGTCGCTTCGTGAATTCGGAGTGGGTTTTGTCTGCGTTGATGAGCCCTCATTGCCTTCCCTTATCCCATCTCAAGTTATAAGAACGTCAAATACAGGGTATGTCCGCTTTCATGGAAGGAATAAGAAAAATTGGTACGGTACGGACTCGAGTAGGAGGTATGATTATCTGTATTCTGAAGACGAATTAAGAGAGTGGGTGCCCAGGATTCGAGACCTGGCCGAAGAGACGGAAAAGGTCTTCGTTTTCTTTAACAATCACGCAAAGGCGCAGGCAGTGACAAACGCGAAGATGTTGATTGATCTCCTCATATAGGAGATCGGTAACAATCTAAATAAGGATCATATAAGGAGTTGGGATGATTCAAGGATTCGAGGGGCCAAGGATTCGAGGGTTCAAGCGGTATACTTCAAACCTGGGTATAAGAGATTGTTAAAGGCCGTTACAGTCGAATCCTCGGACCCTCCTCTTCAATTGAAATAGAAGAGAACCCCATTACATATGCGATCAAAGAACATGAACACAACATTTAAGGCGCCTTAGGCCCATAAAGGAGTTTCAATGCCCCACGATTATAGGCTGGCCAGGGAAAGGATGGTAAAGAACCAGCTTATTCCCCGAGGAATAACGGATGAAAGAGTGCTCCGGGCAATGGGAAAGATACACAGGCACCTGTTCCTTGAGGAGGCCATGGCCGGAGAGGCCTATAATGATCACCCCCTGCCCATAGGGCATAAGCAGACCATATCTCAACCCTACATCGTTGCCCTCATGACCCAGGCCCTTGAGCTGACAGGCAAGGAGAAGACCCTTGAGATCGGCACGGGCAGCGGATATCAGACGGCGATCCTGGCGGAACTGTCCGAAAAAGTCTACACCATAGAAAGGATCAGGCCGCTGTTAGAGAGGGCAAGGTCTTTATTAAACGAACTGGGATATACAAATATCCTGTTCAAGTCCTTTGACGGGACCCTGGGCTGGGAAATGTATTCACCCTTTGACGCGATAATCATCACGGCCGGGGCCCCCAAAATACCCGAACCACTGCTCAATCAGCTCGGCGAAGGGGGCCGGATGGTGATCCCCATAGGCGACAGGTTCAGCCAGGACCTGATAAAGGTCACAAAGATAGAGGGTGAGTACAGGGAAAAAAACCTCGGCGGATGTCGTTTTGTTGATCTCATAGGTGCCCATGGCTGGAATGAATGACCTGGAAAAGAACTCCCACCTTAAAAAGATCCAAAATCTAAACCTCCCGCTCACAAGCCTGAGAGGCGTAGGCCCTAAACGGGCGGCCTTGTTGTCAGCCAAGGGGCTGAATTCATTGATCGATCTTTTCTATTTCATGCCCTTCCGTTATGAAGACCGCACAAAGATATCTCCCATAGGCCGCACCGAGCATGGACTCCCCGCCCTTGTCAGGGGCAGGGTAGTAAAGGGCAAAGAGGAGAAATTCTATCCAAGCCGGAAGAGGCTCTTCAGGATTATCATAAGGGATGATGAAGACGAACTCGATCTCCTGTGGTTCCGTTACAGGAAGCCCCATCTTGCGGGTTTCGCTGGAAAGGAGACCCAATTGACGGCCTATGGCACCGTCAGGATAGACAGGGGAAAGAGAATGATGATCCACCCGGATGTCAGGGTCTCGGAAGCTCAAGGGCCAGGGGATCAGCCGGGATTTTTGCCTGTCTATTCATCAGTGGAAGGGATATCAGGGAACACCCTAAGATCCATAATTAAGGACGCGATAGATAATTATTCAGAACGCATTATCGATCCTCTTCCAAAGGAGTTATTGACCCGCCTTGAACTGCCCGGACTGAGGCGTTCAATAGAGAATGTACACTTTCCTTCCCATGAATCCACAGCCGATTCCCTGAACAGGGCGGACAGCCCCTGGCATAGAAGACTCCTCTTTGACCGGTTCTTCTATGTCATGCTGACAATAGCCTTCAGGAAGATGCTGAGGGAAAGTGAATCAACTCCCGCATCATTGATACCACGGGGGTTGATAGGAGACATGGAGAGATTTTTCCGGTTCAGGCTGACTTCGGATCAGCTCAGGGCCATCAACGAGATCAAGGACGATCTTGAGGGCAGCAGGCCAATGAACAGGCTTCTAATGGGAGACGTGGGAACGGGCAAGACCGCTGTGGCCGCGGCAGCCGCCTATATCCTGGTCAGGAATAACCGACAGGCGGCCATAATGACCCCGACCCAGGTCCTTGCCGATCAGCACATGGCCTACTTCTCAGGGCTGCCGGAGGAAATGCGGTTTCGTCCGGCCCTCCTGACCGGGGGTCTGAGAAAATCCGAACGCAAAGAACTCTACGATGGGATCAGGGCCGGACAATACAATCTCATCATAGGTACCCATTCACTTATCCAGGGAGGGCTTGCCTTTAGAGATCTTGGCATCGTCATTATCGACGAACAGCACAGGTTTGGGGTGAGACAGAGGGCACAGATGGATAAAAAGGGGCACAATCCCCACATACTCGTCATGACCGCCACTCCCATACCCAGGACACTGGCCATTGCTTTTTACGGTGACATGGACATCTCAATGATAAGGGAATACCCGAAGGGCCGGAGGCATGCCGCAACCTTCCTTGTGGAGGGGGATCGAAAGAGGTGGGTGTTTGAACTATTGAGGAGCAGGCTGGCAGAGGGACAACAGGGATTTGTGATATGTCCTGTTATCCAGGAATCGGATGAAATGAATCTGAAGGGCGCTGAGGAGATGGCGAAGAGCCTGAGAAAGCTCCTCAGCCCAGGCTTCAGGGTTGAAATGATACATGGGCGCCAGCTTCCGGAGGAAAGGGAAAGGATAATGCGAGACTTTCATAAAGGTCTGATAGACCTGCTGGTCGGTACCACGGTAATAGAAGTGGGGGTTCATGTATCCAACGCCACTGTCATGGTGATAGAACACCCTGAGCGTTTCGGTCTGGCCCAGCTTCACCAGTTGAGGGGGAGGGTGGGGAGAGGGACAGAAGAAGGTGTGTGCATCCTAATGCTATCAGATAACCTTTCCGAGGCGGCCCTGTCCAGGCTGCGGATTTTGGCCGAGAGCCATGACGGATTCGAGATAGCGCAAAGGGACCTTGAACTGCGCGGTCACGGGGAGTTGACAGGGATCAGGCAGTCGGGCATCGGCGAGCTGGAGATTTCCGAAATGGTCAGGCACAGGGATCTCCTGGAAATGGCAAAGCAGGAGGCCCAGGATTTACTGGAATCAGACCCTGATCTTTCACATCCCGATCACAGGTATCTGAAGATTATGATGGAATCTATATCAGGCACCTCTCTGGATCTCTGAAAAGAGTTATTTCCTCCATACCGGGATTCTTTAATTTTTCCTGTTATGTCAAAAAAACGTCAAGGAATTGACAGGATTAGTGCCTTATTTTATGCCAGGATCATTGAAGTTGAAGGTCATCCGAAGGGCATTGTTTTATAACTAACTGTAATAACTGATATAATCTTGATTGAGAATTTTGGCACAATTCATGCTTTCGAAAATAGATTATTTTTCTTGGGTATTCATTGCTCTTATTATGAAGAACAAAAAACAGTACATCATACGGTAATCAAATTATCGTCAGATAAATAATAGTTAATTATCTCTGTTAAGACAGCCTGCATCACTGCTCACCGTTCCTCCAATAGATGACAACACCCTTGCCAAGGACGGAGGCGGTTTCAAGGATAATTTATGAAGGAGCATGAATATATGCCGAAAATCTTGGTTATTGATGATGATGAGGATATATGCGGCAGCCTGGAGACAGCTATTAATCTCATGGGATTTCCCACAGACCATGCCTTTGACATGGAAGACGGCCTCAGGAAGATCAATTCCAATGCCTATGATGTTGTATTTCTCGACGTTTATCTGCCGGACGGGGACGGCCTGGACGCACTGCCAAAGATCAGGGCTATCCCCTCAAGTCCCGAGGTCATAATAATCACGGGGGAAGGTCATCCGGACGGGGCCGAGCTGGCGATCAAAAACGGGGCCTGGGACTACATACAAAAACCATTGTCAGTTGATAATATTATCCTGCAGCTCACCCGCTCCCTACAGTACAGGGACGAAAAGAAGGCCATAAAACCTTCCATGGCCCTGAAGAGAGAAGGGATCATCGGAGAGAGTCCGGAGATCAGAAAATGCCTTGATCTTGTTGTCCAGGCTGCCCTGAGCGATGTTAATGTCCTTATCACTGGAGACACGGGCACAGGCAAAGAGCTTTTTGCGTCCGCTATCCACGAGAACAGCGGCCGCTCCGGTAAAAATTTTGTAATAGTCGATTGCGCCGCCCTGCCGGAGACACTGGTTGAAAGCACGCTTTTCGGTCACGTAAAGGGGGCCTTTACGGGGGCCTACCAGGACCGTGAGGGATTGATCAAGCAGGCGGACGGGGGGACGATTTTTTTAGATGAGATTGGAGAGCTTCCCACGTCCGTTCAAAAAACATTCCTCAGGGTATTGCAGGAGCGACGCTTTCGACCCGTCGGGAGTAAAAAGGAGATCAATAGTGATTTCAGGCTTATCGCCGCTACCAATCGAGATCTTAATGAGCTTATAAAGGATGGCAAATTCAGACGGGACCTCCTGTTTCGTATAAAGTCCCTTATCATCGAGCTCCCTCCCCTAAAGGAGCGGGTTCAGGATATCAAGGAGCTGGCCCTCCAAACGATGATAAAATTCTGCGATCGTGAAGGAATAGGGACCAAGGGCTTCTCACCCGAATTCATAAAGATCCTTGAAACCTACGACTGGCCCGGGAACGTAAGGGAGCTTATCAATATAATTGAGGGGGCAATAAGCAAGGCCCGGTACGAGCCCACGCTTTTCCCAAAACACCTGAGCAACCAGATACGCATAAACGTGGCCCGTTCCTCATTTAAGACGGGGCCGGAAAAGAAATTGCATCCAACAGAAAATCCGTCCCCTTCCCAGCCCTTTTCCACATTAAAGGAATTTCGCGAGACCGTTATTATGGAAAATGAAAAAAGGTATCTTCGTGAGTTAATAAGCTTTACGGGAGGCGACATCAAAGAGGCCTGCCGCATATCGGGCCTGGGCAGGGCCCGCCTGTACGGCCTCATGAAGAACTATGGAATTTCCAGGGCGTTTTAACCTAATTAAGCAATTGTCTGTTTCTGGATACCCCGCCTTCTGCTGCCTTTTCAGCCAACCTTTTTCAGCCGGCACATCCTCATCAATTCTTTCCAATGAAATTGGATGCTGTCCAGTTTCATTGGAAAATGTCCAACCAACATCCAGGGATATTTCGTCCCGATTTTCGACTTAAAATCATATCATATTGATATCCTTAATATTTTAGGACTCAAAGATAATTGGCATGGTTCTTGGTATGAGGATACCGAATTGAAGATCCATGAATTAGACCGGAGAAGGTACATGGCTGTTATTTTCTACCGATCAGCCAGGAATGATACGGCTGAAAGGCTTCAAAGTATTATCAGCGCCGAAATCCCTCTCGAAGAATCAGAGGTGTATGAATCCATTAATGGCCTATCGGAAAGGCTTCGCAAGCCGTCATGCGACCAATGTATCGCCATCATATTGGCTGTCACAGAGACGGAACTCTCTGAGATACTTTCCATAAAAGAGCTTTTAATGGATGTGAGAACCATCCTGATTCTTCCTGATAATTCGGACAAGACAGTCTCAACGGGCCACAGGCTGCATCCACGCTACCTCAGCTACAAGGATAGTGACTTTCAAGATGTGGCCGTGGTGCTCAACAGGATGATCAGGCTTATGGAACAGAAGGTAGTTTATCCTGATAAATGTTTGAACCATATAGGCCGTGAGATTCACTGATTATTGATTGACCTCAAAGCAGAGGCGAATGGAAAACCATATCAAATTCTTAAATGAGGCCTCCTCACAATTGCCCGGGATCAGGCGCCTTCTGGAATCAGGCCTTGAGGAGGTTGAACCCCATTTCTTAAGGCTCGGCCAGGAACTCCAGTCAATCCATTCCGATGCGGAGGAATTGACACGGTTGACGGCCGGGACGGCCCGTGGGTTCCAGGATGCGGACGGGGCAGGCGCTCTGAACAAGGTGGGTGACCTCACCAGGGAGTCCCTGGAAGCCCTTGAAAAATGTCGAAGAGAGGTGTCTGAAAGCCTCCGCGATGTGGAAGCGAGCGTGAAGCATCTGGAAAGGCTGCGGGGCATGTGTCCCGTGATAAAGAGAATAGCCAAGTCCCTCAATATCATTGCCCTTAATATCGCCGTGGAGAGCAGCCGTTCAGAAGAGGGTGAGGAGATGTTCAGTTTTTTTGTCAAGGAGATCAGGGAGCTTTCCAGGAAAGTGAATGAGATCTCCCGCGATATTAATGAGAATTCAGCGACCGCGCAATCGAGACAACTGGATGTCTTCAGGGCCGTATCAGGGCGAAAGGGCCAGATAGAAAAAATTGCGGATGAGGCCGACAGCATGGTCAAAGGCAATGTCAGGGAAATTGAACAACTCCTGGCCATATCCGCCAGGGCACTTAAGGAGGTGGGTGAACGCTCGGAGGAGATCTCGGAACGAATAGGCGAGGTGGTCGTGGCGATTCAGTTCCAGGATATCACGAAACAGCAATTAGAACATGTCATACATGCAATAAAGGATATGGAGAACCTTGGCAAGGAGAAAACCCTTGATGCCGATGATGAGGGCGGAGCAGAGGATGAATTGAGGCACATCCACTCTGTTCTGGAAATCGAGTCGGCCCAGGTCAGGCAGGTCATACAGGAAATAAGCGAGGCCCATGAAAACATCCTGACCTCTTTTGGTGAAATAGGAAAGGAGATTGAGTCGCTTGTCAAGGGGACTACCCATATCTGGTCGGAGACCAACATGGAAAAAAGGGAAAACAACCCCTTCGAGGCCTTTATATCCGGTTATTCCAACCTCGACAATGTATTCAAACACGGGCATGACCTTGCCAGGAACATCGAGGAGGCGATGGCCCAGTCATCGGGAACCGTTTCTCTCCTCTCCCAGTATATCGGCCAGATCGAAGATATAAGCTCTGATCTGCACATCAAGGCGATCAACGCCATTATCATGTCAAGCCGTCTGGGCCAAGGGGGCAGCGCCTTTGGGATTCTGGCCCAGGATGTGACAGAAATTTCAAAAGAGTCAAATCAATTTGCGACCGAAGTCGTTGCGATCCTGAAGTCAATTTCAGAACAGGCACGCACATTGAGTTGCCTGTCATCCGGGAAGTCAGGGGATAAAAATGGCGATATTCAGGGCGATGAGGAGGACGGCATATTATCGGTCATTGATCAGATCTCTGAGGCCTACAGGGACTTCAGAGAAGATTCTTCCAGGGCCCATGAGTATTCAAGGGCGTTGAAAGAGAGGATCTTACGGGTGGAATCCGGGCTTTCCTTTCTTGAGGAACTGGTTGAGAAGCTCAACAAAGGCCTCAAGGGCCTTGAAAATATCACGCAATTATTAGGTCCGGTCAAGACCCAGGGGAACGGATCAGAAGGCAATCTCGATCATATCTCGAATAGATACACCATGAAAATTGAACGGGATATTCATTACAAGACAATGCCTGCAAAGATTCCCAGGGATGACAAAAATATTAGTGAATTAGGAGATAACGTGGAGCTGTTTTAAGAGGACCCATTTAAAAAGGGGAGCAAATATGGAGAAATCAATAAATATTAAAGGCCCTATGTCCATATACGAAGTCAGGGAGATATATGGCGATCTCCTCAAATCCTTTGAAAAGGATGGCGAGTTAATTCTCGATCTGAGCGAAGTGACTTCCTGCGATGTTGCAGGAATCCAGCTTCTCTATTCCGCAAAAAGGACTGCCAAAGAGAAAGGAAAGGGATTTTCCTTTTCCGGGGCATCCGACGCAGTAATTGAGGCGGCGGGAGGCGCCGGAATTGAGTTAGAGATCTCTGAAGGAATCATGGAGGAAGAAAATGTCAAAGGTAATCATGACAGTGGATGATTCGACAAGCGTCAGACAGATGGTCGGTTTTACCCTCAAAAAGGCCGGTTACGAGGTCCTGGAAGCCGTGGACGGGAAAGACGCTGTTAACAAGCTTAAGGATGCCTCACCCCATATGATGATCACGGACCTTAATATGCCCAACATGGACGGCATAGAACTGATCAGGCATGTCCGCTCGAAACCGGAATATAAGTTCATGCCGATTATCATGCTGACCACCGAATCCCAGGCGGAAAAGAAACAGGAAGGGAAGGCTGCCGGAGCGACCGGCTGGATCGTAAAACCCTTCAAACCCGATCAGCTCATCGGCGTAGTCAAAAAGGTCCTTGGTTAGGCGGAGGGGGTAAACAATGGATAAATACAAAGAGACTTACAGAGTAGAGGCGCACGAACTCCTTACGGAGCTTGAGAGTTCTTTGTTAGAGCTTGAGGAGAAACCGAAGGACCTGGAATTGGTCGGGCAGGTCTTCAGGGCCATGCATACGATCAAGGGGTCAGGCGCGATGTTCGGATTTGATCATGTTTCCAATTTTACGCACGACGTTGAGACGGTCTTCGACAAGGTCCGGGACGGAAAAATCCCGGTTACAAAGGAACTGATCGACCTCACCCTTGCAGCCTGCGACCAGATCAAAAAAATGGTCGATGGGGAGACTACGGATAAGGAAAGTTCCGGAAAGATTCTTGAAAAGTTCAGGATGATGATCCCCCCGGATGAGGAACTTACAGGAACAGCGGGCGCGCATGAGACGGGAGCCGGGCAGTCCGGGAAATCAGGCAGGGAGATTACCTACCGGGTGCGCTTCCGGCCGGCGAGAAACATTTTCGCGACAGGGACAAATCCGGCTCTCTTGATTAATGAGCTTACGGAACTTGGGCCTTGCAGGGTGATAGCCCAGACAGGAGAGATTCCCCTGTTGCAAGAGCTTGATCCGGAGGCATGCTACATTTACTGGGACCTGATCCTGACGACAAGGAAGGGCGAAAACGCCATAAGGGATGTCTTTATCTTTATTGAGGATGAGAGTGAAATAGATGTCAGGGCAATCGAGGAAGAAGAGATATCTGATGGTGATAATTATAAGAAATTAGGGGAAATACTTCTGGACAGGTCCGATCTCTCAGCGGATGACCTGAACCGGGTATTAAAGAGCCAGAAGAGGATCGGAGAGATGCTCGTGGACGCCGGGATAGTGGACCAGGGTATCGTAAAATCCGCCCTCGAGGAGCAGGAGTATGTAAAGAAGATTAAAAAAGAGCGTGTTAAGGAAGTCTCCGCATCGAGCATAAGGGTGGCCTCTGAAAAACTTGACATCCTTGTTGACCTGGTCGGCGAGCTCGTGACGGTTCAGGCCAGGCTCAGCCAGCACTCTTCCTCCCGGCAGGACGCCGAACTGCTGTCGATCGCGGAAGAGGTAGAGCGGCTCAGCGCGGAACTGAGGGACAACACCATGAGTATCCGCATGCTGCCCATAGGAACCACATTCAGCAAGTTCAAACGTCTGGTGCGCGACTTGTCCAATGAGCTGGGCAAGGAGGTTGACCTCACCACGGAAGGGGGTGAGACCGAGCTGGACAAGACGGTGATAGAGCGTCTGAATGATCCCATGGTGCATATAATACGGAACTGCATAGACCACGGGATAGAGT
>CAZGIZ010000040.1:0-31154 GCA_964526655.1 uncultured Desulfobacteraceae bacterium
CTGATGGAAAACTTACCGGTATCGAAATCCTTAAAGCATCCAAAAAGATCAATATTGACACTATCCTGTCTTATACCCTTGATTTGGATAAAAATATACCAAAAAAAGAAAATCGCTTAAACTGCTCTTTCAGCGTTACCCAAAAAACCGCGCCTGTTGAAGAGCGCCATTATCACCGGAAATGGAGATTTATGTGCTAACATCGGTTTGCATGGGAACGCTAAGGGAATCGTAGCGTCCTGTGAAATCTGCCGTTCGATACGAGACTGGAAAGGGAAGCATCGGGATTTAGGAGGAGAAATGACCATTAAAATCGTAATGCTGGGTAGCCCCAGAGAAGAAGGAGAAGGGCTGCGGAAAGGTACGGTGAGCCGCTATTGAAGGAGGCTCAGGCCGCGAATGATGAAAGATCATGGAAGGCGTTCAAGAGAAAGTTTTTATTCGAGTTGAAAATGCCTGGGGCGGGTAAATATTTGGACCTGTTGGCTGACCTTTCGCATCAGACAAATATATCCATGGGTTGTTACTGCGAGGATGAGAGCCGTTGCCACCGTTCTATTTTGAGGGAACTCCTTATTGAAAGAGGGGCTGATGTCAGGTAGTAGTGTCCGGTGTCTGACATCCGCATGAAGGCAGACAGTAAGAGCTGGCGCCCCTCCCAGTGCTTATTCAGGAAAGAAGCACATCAATAGATAAAATAAGGCGTGAAGGGTATGGAAAAGGAGCCGTTTTATTATCGTCAATCTGTGATGATTTCAAAAAAAGCCTTAAACAAGAAGGAAAACATCCAATGAATGAAAGTCGCATGTATTTGTGTGCCCCTATCAATGCCGTTGTTGAGGGGATATATGAAGAACACATTCCTTTGAGCAGGATCAAAAAACATGGTGATTTCGGTCTCGGCACATTCGATTCCCTGGACGGAGAGATGCTCATGCTCGACGGGAATGTTTATCAGATGACCGCTGACGGCGGCCGCGTTACGGTGATTGACGATACGGATTTGACGGTCCCGTTCGCATGTGTCACCTTTTATAAGCCCTTGAGCCATGATGAGTCTGATCAGGAAATGACACACGATGCCTTCCTGGAATGGCTCCAGGGTCTTTTACCATCGCCGAATATCTGTTATGCGATCAGGATCGACGGACTGTTTGCTCATGTCAAGGTTCGATCCGTACCGAAACAGGAAAATTATCGGCCCCTGGTCGAAGTGGCCAGAGACCAACCTGTTTTCAATTTTTCGGATGTCGAAGGCACATTGGCTGGTTTCTTTACTCCTTCATTCATGTCATCCATCAATGTTCCAGGGATACATTTACATTTTCTATCAAAGGATTTGCAGCATGGGGGACATCTCCTGGAGTGTCGCCCGCAGAGTGCGCGAGCCGGTGTCCAGTTTATTCCCACCCTGGAATTATCCCTGCCCATAAGCCTCGATTATTTGACATGGGATTTCCAGCGGGATATCGCTCAAGATCTGGATAAGGCGGAGAAATAAAACTACTGTAAGCTAAGTACATTCCGAGGAGGATATAGATGAAGATTTTAGGAATTTGCAAGGTCGAGCTTCGCCTATGGGACCCATACCCGTTAACTCCATATTTTTTATTTATTTCCTTCCGGTAACAACACGTCCCTAAAAAATCCGGTCCTGAAAATTTTACGCGAGTAGTTATGTAACTATTTAAAGATATTATTAAAAATGGAAATTCGTAACAATCAAGACCCGTCATACGAAGGGAAATGGGGTTCGATGTTGGCGGTCGGTCTCGGGGTCTTTATGGGAGCCCTTGACATGAGCATAATAAACATCTCCCTTCCCACCCTATTGGAGCAACTGGAAACTAATTTCGCGACGGTCCAGTGGGTAGTCATCGGTTACGTCCTTGTGATCACTTCCACAATGATGGGAGCCGCCCGGATGGGTGACATGTATGAAAAGAAAAAGCTCAATAACTGGGGGCTTGCCCTCTTTACAATCGGCTCCCTTCTGTGCGGTTTCGCCCCCAACGTGGGCTGGCTGATCGGTTTCAGGGTCCTGCAGGGTCTGGGGGCAGTGCTGATGCAGGCCCTGGGAATCGCAATAATCGTGGAGGCCTTTCCTCCCTGGGAACGGGGCCGCGCCCTGGGCATCATGGGCAGCATCATCTCCGTGGGCATCTCATTGGGGCCGGCCATTGGCGGTATAATCATCGGGATGGTGGGATGGCGGTGGATCTTTCTGATTAAGGTCCCCCTGGGGATTATAGCCATCATTGCCTCTCTGAGGTTCCTGCCGAAAGTGGCCCCCAGACAGGTCAATCAGAGGTTCGATGTTCTCGGTGCCATCGTCCTGTTGGTCACTCTCGGCTGTTTCGCGCTGGGAATGACAATAGGACAGATCCATGGATTCATGAATGGCCCCGTACTGACAATGCTTTCGCTCGCATTTATAGGGATCATCACCTTCTTAGGTATTGAGAAAAGGGTAAGACAACCCATGGTTGACCTGACCCTCTTTAGGAACATATCTTTCGGTCTTAACCTCATGATGGGCTTTTTCGCCTTTATCACCCTCGGCGGTGTATTTATCATGCCTTTTTTTCTGCAGCTTGTTAAGCACTATACCCCTCAACAGATAGGTCTTATCATGATGATCACACCCGTGACGGTGGCCCTTGTTTCGCTCCTGTCCGGGATGCTTTCAGACCGTTTCGGAACAAGGGCCCTGACCATCATAGGACTCTTCATTCTTGCGGGAGGGTGTTATTCCATAAGCACATTAAATGAGGAGGTGGGAGTGGTGGGCTACCTGATAAGGATGTTCCCCCTCGGCCTCGGATTGGGGGCCTTCCAGAGTCCCAATAACAGCGCCATTATGGGCGCGGCCCCTCCGGAGAGGCTGGGAGTCGCTTCGGGCCTGCTGTCGCTCACCCGCAGCCTGGGCCAGACGACCGGAATGCCCATTATGGGAGCCATCTTTACGGCCACACTCATGACGTCGGCTGAAATGACCGCCCTGTCGAGCATGACGGAGGTCCCGCCCCAGGCCCTGGTCAGCGGATTAACGAACACCTACTTGATCGGGGCGATTTTTTTGATAATAACCACTTTTATAACCATTATAGTATTATGGATCAACGGCAGGAAATCCGTCGCGGCCGAAGACCTGCCGGTCTGACAGCCCTTACCTAAAAAAGCCTTGAAGCCTATTTTTTCCCCTTCTTGGGTACTGGCATCCCATGTCCTGATACCGGCCTTGTATTGGGTGGCGGCGGATTTTTCATTCCGAGGCGAAAGTATTCGCCGCTCTCCTTCCTCTTCCAGTTTACGGATATCCTCTGGCTTGTGGGATGGAGCAGGGTGATGGCCCCTTTCCTGGGGCACTCCTCGACACAACCGCCGCAGTACCAGCATTCCTCCGCATAGACTACAATGGGGGGGTTTTTCTTTACGGGATTGGGCATCATGACGTCCGTGGGGCACACCTCGACGCACATGTTGCATCCATTACAGATATCGGGATTAAACTCCAGCACCCTGTTGGGTGTCGGCGGATTAGGTATTATATATATTTTCTCATTCATTGCAGCCTGCCTCCTCTAAAGATCCGGGTAACTCACCCCAGGACGAGGACCCGGAAGTACCATATCCTTTGTTGTCGTACTCGGGCGGTTTTAGCGGTCAACGCCCGCAGTGAAGTTGATAATTCTCCTCATAGTCGGGCGCGTTGGGCGCCTCAAGGTGAAAATTGAAGCTTAAATCCCTGACCTCAACCTTGCCCCCCGCCTGTCTGATGGGAATCAGTTTTTGCCACTCCGGCGGGTCCACTTCAGGGTAATCAAGCCTGTAGAAATCCAGGTAGAGGCTGCTCGCCCTCCTGGCAAGGGAGGAATGCATGATCATTTCACCGACAGAGATGAGCGAAGAGCATTCCAGCAGACGGCCCAGCTCATGGGGATTTGAGGCGTATGCCTCGGCGAATTCCGTCTCCCTCAATTCCCTCAGGAGTCTCAGGCCCAGATTGAGGGTCAACTCGCTTTTATATCTGCTGCAGTAGTCCTGCATAATCCTGGCGATGGCGTAATTCACCTCTTTCCAGCCGATGCCGTCCCTGTTTTGCTCCAGGGGGGCATAGGCGCGGGCCTTTTCCGCCTCCATCTGTCCCCGGTCAATGGACGGCGCCTGTGCCGTCGCCGCATAATCGGCCGCCTTCCTGCCCGCGTAACGGCCCGTCGTATGGGATTCACCATGGCATCCTCCACCGAACAGCGGCGCGCCGCCCGCCACGTATAACCCCTCCAGGGAGGTACGCAGATCCCAGTCCACGAGAAAGCCTCCGCCGGCCAGACCGCGTATGTTAGGCGGGCAGTTTATTCCGGCGCCCCAGAAATTGGAATGGCCGTATCCCTGGGGAAGCATGACCGGCGCCTGGAGCATATCTATTTCCGGGTCAAACCCAGCCCTGGTGAAGGTCTCATAGATAGGTATCCGGGTCTTGCCCTCGTTGCCGACCATCATGTTGAAAATTACCCTCCGCTCCGGCTCGGGCAGCCTGGAGAGATCGGCGTAAAGGGGCAGCTTGAACTCGCCCTTAAGAATGCGCTCGGGCAGGTCAGGTGCGAGCACATTGTTACTGTATTCCTTGAGATAATAGAAGAGCCCGATCCCCTCCCCAAGGATGAAGTCCTGTCCCGGAGACGGTAAAAAACGCTCCTTCACTGATTTCAGCTCCCTGCCCTTTACGTCAAACCATGGCACCTCTTTCCCTTCCGCATCCACAATCGGCGTGCCGTGATAGGTGTTATGGGCGTTCGCCATGCTATAGGGGGCGTATCCGAAGCCGCTCAGGCGACCGGGCATGGTCTGCTCCATGCAGGCGAACTCGGCGCCGGCCTCCCATCCTATTGCCTGCCCCACACCTGCGTTATTGAGGTCTCCCATGGAGCTTGAGGCGGTTAATTCGGGTAAGAAGGACCATAGCCTGCCGGCACCTCCGGTGGAAATTACGGTGGCCTTGGACCTGAACACATAGAATTCACCGGTCCGCGTGTTGATGCCTGTTGCACCGACAACTCTGGCGCCCTGCCTGCCTCCTTCAGTGAGCAGGCTGGTGACGACAATCCGGTTGTGGATATCCACCTTCAACCGCTTCATTTCCTTGTAAAGACAGGGCTTGATATTGTATCCCCAGATCCGCATGACATGCCTGTTCTTATAGTCATAGGCGAACATCAACTTGGTCTCTTCATCTCTGAAGTCGGCCCCCTTGAATTCATCATCCACATCCCTGATCTGCACCCCCATCTCCTCGCACTCCTGGAGCGTATCCCAACCTTCCCTGGTGGAGATATAGCGCACAATTCCGTTCGTATAGCCGTGGGCGCTGTCGAATACTGCCCGGGTGTACATTTCGGGAGTGACCCGGGAGCAGGGATTTGTGCAGGCCCCGTGCCAGTGATCGACCCCCGCCCCGCCGGCGCCGCTCCTCTTGGCGTTGCCCCTTTCGGCCAGGGCGACCTTTGCCCCCCCTCTCGCCGCGCTGATCGCGGCCCGGCACCCCGCCAATCCGCCCCCGATGACAAGGACATCGGAGACAATCTCATTCACTTTGCCGTAATTCACCGGATAAGGCCACTCAGGGAGGGACCCGTTTCTTTGTACAAAATCGTGCCATATACTCATCTATGTTTCCTCCTCTTTCCCTCGAAAAAATTCCAGGTCCGGTCTAAAAAATCGGTAACGTTCAAAAGTGTATGCCTGGCTTCATTTTTCCTGAATCAGCTCTCCTTATCAGGCGAGGCCATGACCTTTTTCGAAAGGGGATATCTTTTCAAAAATTCCACAAGATTCTGCCTTGACTTAAAATTAGAGGTTTATGCCTGTGAACCCATGGGAATCTCCTGTGAGCATTTTAAACCTCTAATTTTAAGTCATTACTGACCAACGTAGTAGATATCCCCTTGAGAAAAGGGCCATGGCCGAATGCCTGATATCAAAAATTGAATCGTCCCTCAGCCCTGTCAGATCAATCCCCTGAGCCTCGGATCCAGGGCGTCCCTCAGGCCGTCTCCCACCATGTTAAAGGCAAACACCACCAGCATAATCGCGAGACCCGGGGCAAAGGAGAGGACTGGATTATCTAACAGATACCGGTATCCCTCATTGACCATGGCACCCCAGGCCGCTCCGGGGGGCTCAATGCCGATTCCCAGGAAGCTCAGGCCCGCCTCGGCCAGGATGAGGTTCCCCAACTGCATGGTCATAAGTACGATGATGGGCGGCATGGCGTTCGGAAAGATATGTCTCACCATGGTTCTACTATTTTGCGAGCCCATGGCCTTTTCAGCCAGGATATAGTCATTTTCCCGGATGCTCAGGGTCAGGCCATGCATCACCCTCGCGTATCCGGGGATGATGGCCACACTCAGGGCTATAATCACATTCTGAATCCCTCCGCCAAGCACGGCCGCAATGACCAGGGCCAGCAGGATCATTGGAAAACACATAAAGGCGTCCATGGCCCTCATGATGACCACATTGATAAACCCTCCAAAGAAACCGGACACCATTCCCAGGGTAATGCCGATTACAGAGGCAATTGCCACGGATATAAACCCCACCATCAGGGCCGTCCTCGATCCGTAGATAAGACGGCTCAGGGTATCCCGGCCGAGAAGATCCGTCCCCAGGAGATGCTCCCGGGATGGGTGAGCCAGGGAATCGCCCACGCCCGGCCTGTAGGGATCATAAGGCGCCAGCCAAGCCGCGAAGATCGCCGTGAACATCAATAGCAGTAATACGACAATCCCGAAGATAACCACCCCCCGTGAAAAAAATACCCTTCGAAAGCGCTTCCACTCGCTGATCTTTGGCGGGGCCTCGACAAATATCGTTCCCGTGGTTTGACTTTTTTCCATAGCCGTCATCTCTTAACCGTGCCTTATTCTCGGATCAAGCCAGCCGTAGGATATATCCACAATTAAATTGATCATCAAAACAATCACAGCTACGACAAACGTGATGGCCTGGACAACCACATAGTCCTGGCCGAAGATGCTGCTGACAAGAAGCCTTCCCACGCCGGGAATGGCGAACACGGTCTCAACGAGCACCGAGCCGCCGAATATAATACCGATGCCGAAGCCCATCAGGGTAATCACCGGAATGAGACTGTTCTTCAAGGCGTGCCTGTTTATAATGGTCCGCTCTCTCAACCCCTTGGACCAGGCCGTGCGAATGTAGTCCTGTTGAATGACCTCGAGCACGCTCGACCGCATCTGGCGGGCGTTCCCGGCCAGGCCGAACACGGCGAGACAGAGGACGGGCATGACTGACTGTCTCATGCTTAGCCAGAAATTATCAAAGGGAGATGTATAGCCTGCGATGGGAAGCCATTGGAGTTTAAGGCCGAAGGCGTAGATCAGCAATATTCCCAGCCAGAAAACGGGGATGGTAATGCCCACATAGGTTAAAGGGGTGATGATCTTATCCAGCCATTTTCCCCTCCTTATCGCGGCCAGCAGTCCGGCGAGAATACCGAAAAAACCCCCAACTATAAAGGCGAGAAAACCCAGATGAATAGTCACGGGGAAGCATTCCAGCATGAGTTTGCCGACCTTTTCCCGGTAAAATATGGAGGTCCCGAAATCTCCATGCAGCAACCCTTTTACCCAGTTGAAATATTGAACCATAATGGGTTTGTCCAGGCCGAACTCCTTTCTCATCTGATCTATCATCTCCGGGGGCATGGCCTGCAGTTCGGCCGTCTGGGCCACATAGATGATAAGCGGGTCCCCTGGAAGCAGACGCATGACAAAGAAGACGATCAGGGTCACCAGGATAAGAACCACCAGGGCATGAAGCAGCCTTCTGATGATATATGTCTTCATGTTACATCCAGTCTATGAGTCCATTTATCTCCTGATAAATTCGTAGATATCCATCAGGAGTCATTTTTATCCTCTTCCAAAAGTCTGCTCCCCATTGAGTTACCTCAAATTGGGGAGCACGATTCGTTTTAATTTCCGAAAGAATTTGATTCCGCCGTAATCGGCCAGGAATCCATCAACCGGTCGGCTGATTCCGGCCGCCTAATGAGGCTCCATCCAGTCCCTGCTGGACCACCAACAAACGGAGTGTATCTTACCAAACTCGCTATGAACATAGGGTGCCATTACACACGCCTGGGCCGAGACATAAATGGGAACCACCATCGCGTCCTCGCCGGCCTTCTTCACGATCTGCTTTAATTTCTCCAGGTATGCAGCATCATTATAGGTATGCAATGCATCCTCGCACATGGCCAGGTATTCGGGTGTCTTTGCAATGGTGCCGGTGCGATAGGTCATGGGCTCCGGGCCGAAATGGATAAACAGATCCGTTGTGCTGGGGTTGATGCCGGATGCCGCGAAAACCAGGTCGCTCCAACCTGTCCCGAAGACCGAGCCGAAGTACCGGCCCATATCGGCGATATCCAGTTTGACCTGGATCCCCACCGCCTCCAGATAGGCCTTGACGGCCGTGGCACCGTCCCGGGAGCGGTCCGCGGTCATGATCGTGGTCTTAAAGCCGTTGGGATATCCGGCCTCGGCCAAAAGCTGCTTGGCCTTCTCCGGGTTGTAGGGACGCGGATTATAGCCCGGCACGTATCCAGGCCAGAAGGACGGGGCCATCTGTTGGAGGGCCTCATACTTGCCGTGACCGATCATTTTGGCCACGGTGGGCCGGTCAATGGCGTATTCCAGGGCCTCGCGCACCTTCTTGTTGGCAAAGATCGATTTGGGGTCGCTGGAGTTGGGCAGGAGGGCCCAGAAAAAACCTGCGCACCAGTTCAGCTTAAAACCCTTGTCCTGGAGCCGGAGGAGGCTTGGCACGTCACTCACCTCCTGCCACATGTCCGCCTCTCCGGCCTCCATCATGGCCATGGCCGTCATGGAATCGGGAATAAACCGGGATTCGATCCCGTCGAGGTAGGGCCGGCCTTCCAACCAGTAGTCGTTGTTCCTTTCGTATTTGATGTAGGTATCTCGTTTAAACTCGGTTATCTTGAAGGGACCCGTTCCCACCGGGTTCATCCGGGCCCATTCTTTGCTTTTCTCTATGTCGCCCCCTCCGGCCTTTTGAAAGGCCGTGGGTGACATACATTTTCTCCAGCTCAAGTTCTCCAGGGTCATCATCCTGGTATAATCCGAGAGATTCATCTTGAGGGTGTGATCATCCAGGACCTCCATGGATTTTACGTACTTCCCATCCGGCTGACCCTTGGAATCTATGGCTATCTGAAAATTCCACTTCAGTGCCTCGGCGTCAAAGTCCGTACCGTCATGGAATTTCACCCCGTGTCTCAGGTGCCAGATAATGGTCTTTTTCTCAGGATCCCCTACCCAGGATTCACACAGTTTGGGAGTGGGGTTTCCGCCTTCATCCCACATATTCAAATGTTCAAAGACGGGCAGCGTGCAGATGCTGTCCATCGGAGCGAACTGGGGTGTAAAGCCGATATTCTTTGGGAATGTAGGTCGAATAACCCTGAGGATGCCGCCATGTCTGGCAACTTCTTGACTAAAACCATACGACGCAAATACCATTATGGAAATGGATACGATGAGAGCGATTATTCCTAATTTTTTCATTTTCCCCCCCCCTTTTTAGAATAATGGATATCTGTTTCTCTGCCGATTGTCCCCTCTTATCAAAATGCGGTTCGCCTCCTTTCTCAATAAATGATTGTTTGCTTCCCCTTGAATGAAGAATATCCTGTTAAAAAATGCTTCATCGGTTACATCATGGTAAGGTATAGTGATTAGAAATTTTCATGTAATTTGGAGTATAGGAAATCGATCAGTTCATGTCAATGCCAAAGAATTCATCTTGTCCCTATGGCTTCTGCGAACAGGGGCGCCGGGGGCACGGGAATAAGCGAATAGGCCTGCATCCACCTACTGGAACGTGGACCCCCCGGAAATACTGAGTATCTGCCCCACGATATCCGATGAGATGTCCGAGGCAAAAAAGGCCACGGCGCAGGCGATATCCTGCGGGGTTGTCCCCCTTCCGATGGGGGTCTCTTTCAGGAAATTCTTTTCCGCGGCCTTCTTGTCAGGCACCTTGGCGAAATTCGTGTCCATGGACCAGCCCGGCGACACGCAGTTTACATTGATCCCGTCTCCTATCACCGTTCTTGCGAGGTCCCGGGTAAATTTATATACGCCGGTCTTGGCAATGTTATACATGGATACCATAGGCCAGACCATCTTGGCCGTGTCGGAGGCGATATTCACGATCTTGCCGTATTTTTTCTCGATCATGGCCGGGAGAACTGCCTGTGAACAGAGCATACAGCCCTTGAGGTTAAGGCCCAGTTCCCTGTCCCACAGGGCTTCATCCTGCTGATCAAAGGGGCCCCCGCCCAGTATAGCGCCGGCGTTGTTCACCAGTATGTCTATCCTGCCGAATCGGTCCAGGGCCTGTTTCACCTGCTCCTGTGCGTCGGCCTTGCTTGTGATATCGACCTTCAGTCCTATTGCCTTGCGTCCCATTGCCTGGATCTCGGCGGCTGTTTTTTTCGCGCCCTCAAAGTCGATGTCAGTCGCTACAATGTCGCAACCCTCCTTTGCCAGGGTCAGGCATATGGCCTTGCCGAAACCTATCTGGCTACCCGCCCCCGTAACCAGAGCTACCTTGCCTTCGAGACCCAGATCCATACATCTCCTCCTTATCCCATAATCCCATGATATCAGATACTAATGGCCTTCCCGCACGTCAGACTCCAATTTGTCTTGCAACCTCTTCCAGACCCAGTTCCTCCAGTTTCTTCCTGCTCGGCTTTGTCGTCCTGGGGTCCCAGTCCATTGCGGCTAACAACTCCTGGTCCAGGGTCTCTTCGTCAACGGTTATCCCTGCGAGGGGACCCTCCTTCGGTGGCGGGTTGCCCATAATCCTGCCCGCGATCTTGTACTCCAGGGGATTAATGCCCTCACGGATATTGAAAGCGTGCCGGATATTGGCTATCCTTTCCCCCGTCACAAGGAGCTCATCGACCGTGAAGTCCCAACCTGAGACAGCGCGCATAAAATCAATGATCCCGTCAATATGCGGCAGGGCCCAAAAGAGGAACATGCAGGTACCCGTGCTGCTGACAACATGGGCGAAATCGCTTCCAATCTTGTGTGCTTCACCCCTGCCGCTAAAGGATTTCGGATCAAAGGGAGGAACGGGGAGCCCCGGAATGGGCATCCCCGGACCCTGGGTATGCCGGGCCGGGGTCGGATCCATCCTGTAGGAGGTCCCCCAGTGGTACCCAAGTTTAGGGTCATGGGCCGGGGTCTCCTGGCCGTTGACATGCATGGCGTACTGATTCGCGCCCTTTCCTATCTTTTCAGCGGCCGCCTTTACACCGTCGGCCAGGATATCGCCGAAACCCTCCCTTTTGACGAGTTTTTCTGTCATGGCGACAATGGATTTATGGTTTCCCCAGGTCATTTCAATGCCGTCCGTGTCCGCCTTGGTAATAAGCCCCTTCTCATAGCATTCGATGGCAAAGGCGATGGCCGAACCTCCTGATATGGTGTCGATTCCATACCGGTTGCATATGTCATTCACCTTGATTATGGATTCAAGGTTGCTGTTGAGACAGTTGTTTCCGAACATGCCAAGGGTTTCATATTCGGGTTTATGGGCGCCTTCTTCATATCTGTAGTCTCCGGTCCCCTCCTTCATGTGCCCCCCGCACCCGATGGGACACCGGTAACAGGCATACCTCTTTGACTGACGCTCAATCACGGGGTTGGCACCAAGGAGTCCGTAATCTGGAAAATCTATGATCGAGGTCCCACTCCAGTTTTTAGTCGGCGTGTCGCCGCTCTCTGAGCAGCGGATAAGAATGGCGGGTGTGCCCCATTCCCTCAGCATGTCCACATGACCCGTCAATTCCTTGAGGTATTTTTTCCTGAGTTCCATGGCCCTGTCCCCGTCTGCCATGGGAACCTCCATACTGCCCCTTACGGCCACGGCCTTCAGTTTCTTGGAACCCATTATGGCGCCAAGGCCCGAACGACCCGCGGCCCTCCCCTTGTTATTCATTACACAGGAAATAAGCGCCACCTTCTCACCGGCCTGTCCGATACATGCTATCTCCGTATCCTTTCCCAATTCCGACCGGAGTATGTCTTCCGTCTCAAAGGTATCCTTTCCCCATATATGGGACGCATCCTTTAGCTCCGCTTTCCCGTTTTCAATGTGGAGGTATACGGGCTTTTCCGATATCCCTGTGAAAAACACGGCGTCGTACCCGGCGAATTTCAGATGAGGGCCGAAATAACCACCGGAATTGGCGTCACCCCATCCGCCCGTCAGGGGTGACTTGCCTACAACAACGTATCTTGAAGCGGAAATTGCCGGGGTGCCCGTCAGGATGCCCGTGGTAAAGCCGAACATACTGTCCGGCCCCAATGGATCCGTACCGGCCTTTTGACTGTCAAAGAGTATCTTGGCGCCCAGGCCATAGCCCCCGATAAACTTGCGTCCAAGCTCATCATCGAGCGCTTCGTCCTTTAACTCCTTTTTTGAGAGATCCACCATCAGGATCTTTCCCATGAATCCCCTCGCCATATTCTCATTTCCTCCTTCCTGCTCAAATGAACCACGGACCATATTGCCCGATTCAACCCTGGAAAGCTATAACGAATAGGTACTCAAACTTACACTTTCACCTTTTCATTGTCAATTACTTAGGGCGGCGAAAATCCATTACAGTTACTACCAAAAAGGAAATATGATGGTGGATGCTGGGGCCATCTATCGTCTGTTATTCCCTTCGGAAAGCGCAGCCTGCCCTTATTAACAAAAAGTACCGGATTCAGGGGAAGGCAGGGGTTTATGGTCGTTGACTTGTGCCTACAATTAACCTATAAATTCCGCATGCAGAACATACTTCTTGTTCATAAGACATATATTCACTTTAATTAGACATAAGGAGGTCTATTTTCATGACAACTTTGGAAGAATTCAATGAATACGGGGAAGAGCTTGAGAAGATACTCTTTTTACGGACATCTCCTATAGCAGTTAAACTCCTTGAGAGGGAGGAAGATATCCCGGAAGTGGCGATCCGGCCGAAACGGGACCAGGGTATTCATCTTGCCCAGTGCCAGGCCTTTGCCATGTCCCGCAGGCAGGGTGCCACGGTTGCCGTCCTTAAGGAGGATAACTGGTGCTGGGCCCCTTTGATAGCCTTTGGATTGGTTGAAAAGCCGGACCTCTTTATTAAGGGGAAGACCTCTTTCCCTTTCATGGTTGAGCAACTGGACGCGGCCATAAAACTGGCGGAAACTTTGCCCTGCCTGGAATATGGAAAATATATAGGAATTGTCTCCGCTCCGCTCAAGTCCGCGAATTTCGAGCCGGACATGGCGCTTATCTATTCCAATACCGCTCAATTGAGGGCAATACTGCTCGCTGTGAAATACAAAGAGGGGTATCTGGTCAGATCTGAATTTGATCCCATCGATTCGTGCGTGTACTCAGTGGTGCCCGTCATTCAAACCGGCGAATACCGGATTACCATCCCTGACCCCGGAGACTTCCAGAGGGCCCTGGCCGGTGAAGATGAGATTATCTTTTCAGTTCACAGAGACAAGCTGGCAAACCTGGTAACTGGGCTCAGGCACTTTGAGGAGATGGGGCACGGTTACAGGAATCATACCATGGAGATGAGGCCGGATTTCCCCCAGCCCCCATTCTACAAGGATCTGTTCCGGATATGGGGACTGGATGTCCAGGAATAGTGTCAGAACATGGTATTGGGCAACCATAGAGAAAGCTGCGGGAAGATAATCAATACCGCGACATGGATAAAATCGGCAATCAGGAAAGGGACTATTCCACGGAAGATTGTGCCTAGAGGTGTATCCGAAACCCCCGCCAGCATAAAGACATTCATGCCGATAGGAGGCGTAATCAGGCCGATCTCCATAACCCTTACCATCAGAACGCCGAACCATATGGGGTCAAATCCCAGAGCCGCAATCGTGGGATAGAGGATCGGTACAGTAAGGATAATGCACGAAAAGATCTCCAGGAACATCCCCAGAATAATATACAGGAATATTATCGCCACAAGCGCTATGTACTTGGACATTGAAATCCCTGAAACAAGGTCGGCCAAAAGAAAGGGCAGCTTGCTGAGGGCCAGAAAATGAGCCAATGTGAAGGCCCCCAAAACAAGGACAAAAATCATCCCGGTCAGCTTGAGCGAATCCATGACACTGTTATATAGACTGGTTACGTTAACCCTGCCCATAGCGACAACAATGACCATACTGCCGAAGGCCCCTATGGCGCCGGCTTCCGTTGGTGTAAAGATACCGCCGTAGATCCCGCCCATAATCAACATAAAAAGCAAAATGACCGGCCACGTATATTTAAGTGAATAGATCTTTTCAATCCACGCCGTCCTGGATCCCTTGGGACCCATCAACGGGTTAACCCGACAGATTATCAGGATAGCAGAGGTATAGAAAACTACCTCCAGGATTCCGGGAATAATACCCGCCATAAACAGCCTTCCAATGGATTCCTCCGTGAGTATGGCGTAGAGGATAAACCCAAGGCTGGGCGGTATGAGGATGCCCAGGGTCCCGCCGGCGGCTATCGTACCAGATGCCAGTTTATCGCTGTATTTGAACTTCCTCATCTCCGGGAGTGCCACCGTGCCCAGGGTAACCACCGCCGTTGAGCTGGATCCGGTGATGGCAGCGAACCCCCCCGACGCGAAGACCGTGGATATGGCCAGGCCTCCGGGAAGCCGGCCCAGCCATTTATGAGCGGTTTCATAGAGATCCGTGCTGATTCCCGAAGAACCTATCACCATACCCATAAGCACGAACAGGGGGAGTGCCGAAATTGGATAAAAGGCAACGGTGGTATAGGGCAAAGTGGCTAAAACCTTCACTGCCCCACTGAATCCGATTATGTAAACAAGGCCTAAGAAACCCACAAAGCCCATGGCGAATCCCAGCCACATACCGCAGAAGAGCAACACAATGAGGACAATGATTCCGATAATCCCGATTAATTCGATACTCATCCTTTTTTAGCCTCTTTAATAAAATCTATGAGATTGCCTATCAGGACAAAGAACAACAGGAAAAACCCTAAAGCGACCACAAAGTAAAAGGGCCAGAGGGGTATCTCAAGCATGTCGGATTCACTTCCGAGTTTCATCATGTATTTTGCCTGAGGTATGGTGTACCATGCGAATAGGGCGGTTACTAACAAGCTGATAAAACAGGTGATGCTGTCGAATATCGCCCTGATGCGCGTGGGCAAAGTCCCGACAAGGAGATCCACCCTGACATTGACCTTTTGCGCCGTGCCCCAGGGTATCGCGAAAAATACCAATAGTATTAATGAAAATTCCGTAAGCTCAAAACTGCCCAGTATCGGCGAGTTAAAGAAGTAACGCAGCACCACGTCGGCAACTGTTAGCAGCACCAGCCCCATCATTGTCAAAGAGCCTATAAAACCCCCTTTGCCGGCAATCGAGTATATGATTTTGGTGTATTTATCGGCTATTTTTCCAGGCTGCATGGTCGTACTCCACACTACTTACTGACAAATTCCTTTGCCAGGCACTTTGCCTCTTCCACTACTTTTCTCCTGGGCAACGGCAATAATAAAACCTGCAATAATCGATTTTTTCATTACTTCCCCCCCTTAAAAGTCTTAAAAAACGATTTAAGCGCTATGGAGCATATTGCTCTTCAAATCATCTATTCATAGGGAGATTTCTACCTCCCGTGCCGATAAAGATAAGATACCCGATGAATGACTGATGACTTGATGCCTGGATAAATTCCTTTGGATGGTCAAGAGTGATAGCCATTTTAATTTTTTATCCCCTGTTTTATTGGGCTTACCAGAAGACAATGCATCATTTAAAATAATCAACCCTGACAGATATGGATATGGGCGGTAAGCGTTTCTGATCAATTGCCGTAAAAAAGCCCTCGCGAGAAGACGCACCCGCCCCTATTTGACTTGAATTCAAAAAATGAGGAGGTGCTATTCTTTGAAAAATTGAATACATTGTCAAGAAAAAGATTTCTTTTTTTGACTCTTATTTATTTGTACACCCCGAATTCTTTTGCGGCCTCCATCATTGCCCTCAGATTTTCGGGACTCCCCTCATCCAGATGTACCGCGCCGGACAGTATATAGCCGCCCCCCTTGGCGCAGGTCTCTATGAGTTCACGGCACCCTTCCTTCACTTCCTCCGGGGTCCCCGTATTCAATGCTACTGCCGGAAGATTGCCTGCTATGCAGGCATTGTCTCCCAGGATCTCCTTGGCCCTGGCCATGTCCATCTGCTCGAAAAACCATATGACCTTTCCCCTGGGCATGTCTCTGATGATCTCAAGGCGCGATCCATAGTCCCCCTCCGCATAGGGCAAAGGCACGAGACCCTCTTCGATAAGGCCCATCATGACCTTTTTAAAGGTAGGCCAGTAGAAGGTCTTGAACTGCCTGTCGGACATGAAACCGCCCGTCCCCTTGTGTAAGGGCATGAATATCACGGGACATCCCGAGGCATTGGCCATGCCCACGGCCTCATCGATCAAGATGGGTGTTATCCTTTCCATGGCCTCGATAAGCTTGTCCGGCCGCTTGTACATGTCCATCATGATCCCCTTGGTTCCCCGCATCATGTCGCCTATCAAATCAAAGGGCGCCCCGCACATGCCCCCCCAGATTGAAGGGATGCCCTTTTGCATGGCGGCGATTCCCACTTCCATTACGGCCGACTGCCATTTCACCCCCTCAAGGGCGGCCTCCAGGAGGGTCTGGACGGACGCCCGGATATCGGGATCAGCAAATTGTGTGATATAAAAAACAGGTATGCCGATGAAGGGAGTCATCTGGCTGAGTTTCTTGAAGCCCTCAAAACCGCCCGCCAGGCGGGGCAGGAACTTCCTCAGCAGGAAATCGGTCGGATCATTGATTAGGCCGTCGTATTCATCGGGAGTCATGTTCTCGCCCTCGAGATACTGGTAGGAAGAGATATGATCGGCAAGGCCATGCCCCGGCCAGACAAGAACCTTGTAGTCTATCATCTCCAGCATCCTGCCTGAAAGCACGAGCCCGCATCCGATAAACGAATCCATCTCAAAATCATTGAGGAACTTGATCCACGCGCGCTTCATCTCTTCGTAATCATACATGACCTTCTTGAGATTCCCCCCCGCGTAAACAGCAGGGAAGAATTGCACGGGAAGCATGACCGGGACCCGGTCCGGCTCCTCGAGCCTTATAGCTTTTATAAACCTTGTTACCCTCGCCCTGTAGCCCTCTTTCGCCTCCCTGTTAGCGAATTCGATTCCCGGGGGTGAGAGCCACCTCTCAAATCGCTCGTCTCTCCTTTCGTCGGGCGATAATTCATCCCATCTCTTGTCTGATGCCATCTCCTATACCCTCCTTCCTTGCCTTGGTCATTGGCAAATTTTTTCAAATAACATAATATTTATAGTTCCTTTAACAAAAACCGGCCAGGGCCGCAATAATAATCCCTGGGATTGTGCGTGAGAAGCCCCGTGAATCCGTTGGTCAGAAACGACACTATGAAAATATGGATCTGACTCCTCAAAGATGTTATATATGAATTTATAGATTAAAACTTCAAAGGGAATAACTCTAATATCAGGCCCGAAATCATTTTAAATCCGGGGCCCCTTTTATTGACAGCGATAAGCTCAATCGCTGAAACGACTTTGCAATGGCCCGCATAAATCACTTTGAACTCTATTCAGTTGATATCCCCTTCAGGAGACCTTTCCGGCATGCGGCAGCGCATCGAGTGTCCTCCTCAAGTCTGTTTTTAAAATGCGTCCTGGAATCCGGAAGCTTCGGATTCGGCGAGAGTCTGCCCAGAGAGTATGTCACGGGTGAATCAAGGGAACATTCCTTTGAACTCCTGCGAAGTCAAATCCTGCCGCATCTAATCGGAAAAGAATTTTCTTCTGTTGATCATCTGGTGTCATTTCTTGATGATTGTAATGGAAAGAGTCCTGAAAACTGGGTTTCTCCTGAAGTGCCCCAGACCGCGGCCTGGGCTGCAGTCGATCTTGCATTGCTCGATGCACTAGGTCATGAACTGCATTTACTCATACGTCTTGGGAATTCTTCGGGAGGGCCCCCTGATTTCAGGTATAGTGCCGTGTTTTCTGCGCAAAAAGGCATAAGTGCAATATGGACCCTTTTGAGGATCCGGTTTTACGGTTTTCAGCAGGTCAAAATAAAAATAGACCGTTCAACGGCGGAAGAATCTATCAGGCTTGCAAGACGCATACTCGGCCAAAAGAGCGATATTCGTATTGACGCCAACATGACATGGGATCTTCCCCATGCACTTCAAGCGATGAAATCACTGTCCCGGCTCGGTGTGCGTTCCTTTGAGCAGCCCCTCAGGGCGAGTGAGATAGAGGGGTCTTCGAAACTTGTCACGGGAACCGGCTTGGATGTAATGGCGGACGAGAGCCTGACCGACAGCGATTCATTGGAGAGACTGATTGTAAAAAGAGCCTGCACCTCGGTAAATGTCCGCATTTCAAAGTGCGGCGGGCTGGTGGCCTCCCGCAATCGGACTTCCCGGGCCCTGGAGGCTGGATTAAAAGTCCAGCAGGGGTGCCAGGTCGGCGAAACTTCCCTGCTCTCCACCGCTCAATTGATACTCATCGCCGCTCTGGGAACGGTTCGCTACGCGGAGGGCTGCTTCGGCCTGCACTTGCTGCGTGAAGACCCTGTGCAGCCCCTGATGCAATTCGGTTACGGAGGCCAACCCCCTTCCCTCCCCTCCGGTTCAGGTCTTGGCGTCCGTGTAAATGAAAGGATTCTGAGAAAATGGAGCAACAGGGTTGAATCCATATATTGAGAATCAGGCCGGCCTGAGATGTCGGCTTAAGGGATAAATTCATGGGAATGCTGCTATCGACTTATCATAGGGACATCAGCCGGTTTTTTCAGTCGCCCTTCAATGCCCTCCTTGCCCGAATTTTGCCCTTTACTGTTTTACGACTCTATTTTTACACCCTGGGCCTGACCTATTACATGTCTCAGCCTAATGAGAGACTTAAGCTCACTGAAGGCGTATACCGGAATTTGGGCTGCCAAGATGCCCCATTAAAATTATCCACGATGATCCTGAAAACAATCCTGGGCATATGTGAACACTACGCGGAAAAAATGATTAATGCCCATGCGCCCTTGGGTAGCATGATCAATTATTTAATGGAACGCGTCCATATGCAAAACGCGTCCTGGCTGGATGGCATTGTCGGGACCAATAAAGGCTGTTTGATGATTACGGGTCATTTCGGCGCCGTGGAGTATCTGCCCCTTTTCTTAGCGGCCAGAGGATATAAGCTGTCAATGGTGATTCGGTTTAAAACCAACAAACTCAGGGAAATCCTGTTAAGGAAATCAAAACAGTTCGATGCGAAATTAATCGACGCAGACCGCTCCAATGTAATCAGGCAGGCCCTCGAATCAATTCGGCAGGGCCGGATCCTGATTACCCAGTGTGATGAATTTCAGCATTGGAAACCCGGTCACCGGAGACTTATTTCAGTTTTTGGAACTTTAGTGCCTCAGGATAAGACCCTTGACATCATCCACAACCGCACCGGGGTACCCGCCTGTCTGGGTTTGATGAGGCGAGACAATCGAAAATACACCCTGCATATCGACCCCATCTCCGACGGCAATGGCAGGGATATTTCTCTTGCAGCCCAATCATGGCATATTCTGGAAAGATATATTCTAAGATATCCAGAGCAGTGGTACCAATGGCAGGAGGTCGCTGAGCGGCTCGCAGCCTATCGACTTCATTAACCCCCCTGTTCTTCCTTTTATCCTCAAGTTATACATCTAACTGCCGATATAACAAATATGCTGGCCTGTGCCGGACAGATCCCAGAATAATTTCAACTCACGATGAAACCCTGTTCCCCCAAGAGGGGCTTGAGGCTAAAATGTTGCAGAAGATAAAGCGGATAATCCGGGTACTCAAATAGTGGGGAGGGGCCCTATGGATGCCCTCAAGGCGGAAAAAATCGTCAATGAATTCGGACGTACCATGATAATTGTGAACCAGTTGAACAGGATCCGCATGGAAAATCTGATCAACGATGTGGAAGGGGATAGGGAGCCATCGGGTAAATACGGCACAGATCCCTACGCAAAACACAAGCTGCTCCGTAACATGGTCTCCCTGGAGACGAATCGGTCACCCCTCCCTTATCCTCCCGGAACCATAAAAGAGGCCCTTGAGCTACTGCTCGAATATGAGAAGGATGACTATAACATTGAAACACTCAAGCTCGGCCTGAGGTATCTTGATTATTTTAAATAGATGGTTGATTAAAGATCTCGTTAATACTTTGAAAAAAAGGAGTCAAAGCAGATGCCTCGACTCCTCTGGGAAATAACCTTAATGCGCTCCAGGGAGGATGCTTTTGTACCAATCAAAAGCCGGAGGGACTTTCCTTCCGGAGCGCAATGGGTACTATTGGTTGTACTTATTTCACACGCCCCTCTCGCCAGGCCTTAATCAGGTCATCATAATTAACAGTCTCACCTTTCGGTTTCTCGTTCACCTTGGCCTTGGGGGCGCCGGGCTGATTCAGCCAGTAGGATTCATCCTTTTCTTCGTTCAGCTTGGGACCGGCTACCTTGCAGATTTTGGCCCGCTCGAGACGTGCCATAACTTTGTCCATCTCCGCGGCCAGATTGTCCATGGCCCTGTCCACAGTCACTTCGCCGGAAACCGCCTCACCCACATTCTGCCACCATAACTGCGCCAGCATGGGATAATGCGGTACGTTGGTACCTGACGGGGTCCAGGCCACCCGCGCCGGGCTGCGGTAGAACTCTACCAGCCCGCCCAGTTTGGGCGCACGCTCCGTAAAGGACACGTGCCGGATATCACTATCACGGATCGGTGTCAGACCCACGTGGGCTTTTTTCAGCGAGGTGGTCTTGCACACGCAGAACTGGCCAAAGAGCCATGCAGCCTTGCGTCTTTCAAGCGGCGTGCTGTGCATAAAGGTCCAGGAACCGCAATCCTGATAACCCAGTTTCATCCCTTCTTCCCAGTAAGGGCCATGGGGCGAGGGAGCCATACGCCATTTCGGGGTCCCATCCTCATTAACCGTTGGGCCGGGAGCAACCATGTCCGGAAGGGCGGATGTATACCAGAATATCTCCTGGGCTACAATCCCACTTGCGAGAAAGGGTCCATAAGTATAAAAATCCATTCCCAGGGCACCCGGAGGCGCATATTTCCGTAGCCATTCCATATACTTACGGAGCGCATATTTGGCTGCCGGGCCGTTAGCACAACCACCTCGACTGACACTGGCACCTACAGGGCGTGATTGTTCATCGACACGGATACCCCATTCATCACATGGGAGTCCATTAGGGATCCCTTTGTCACCGGCGCCGGCCATGGAGAGCCATGCATCATGGAAACGCCAGCCCAGGTCCGGGGACTTCTTGCCATAGTCATTGTGCCCGAAAACCGCCTTGCCGTCGATTTCGCGGACATGCTCGGTAAAAAACTCGGCGATATCCTCGTAGGCCGACCAGTTGACCGGTACACCCAGCTCATAGCCATAAAGTTCCTTGAATTTCTTTTTGAAATCCGGGCGGTTGAACCAGTCATAGCGGAACCAGTACAGGTTCGCGAACTGCTGGTCCGGGAGCTGATACAGCTTGCCATCCGGCGCGGTTGTAAAGGATTTGCCCATGAAGTCATCCACATCCAGGGTCGGCAGGGTCACGTCTTTGCCTTCCCCCGCCATGAAGTCGGACAATGGAACCACATACCCGAGACGCCAGTGGGTCCCGATGAGGTCGGAATCGTTAACCCAGCCGTCATAGAGGTTCTTACCCGAGGCCCATTGAGACTGAAGCTTTTCAATGACATCCCCTTCCTGGATCAAGTCATAGGAGACCTTGATGCCGGTTATCTCTTCAAAGGCCTTGGTCAGTGTTTCTGCCTCATACGCATGCGTTGCGATGGTCTCAGCCACGACCCTGATTGGCTCGCTTTGAGACATCTTGATAAATGGTTTGGCCGCGTTGATGAACCATTCCATCTCCTTCATCTGCTGGTCTTTTGTTAAGGTCGACGGCTGAAATTCGTTGTCAACCCATTTTCTTGCCGCTGTCATGTCCGCGTTCGCAGGACCTGTGAAAAACGCGAACAGTGCCGCAAGAACCACCCCCAGGAGTATTTTCTGGGGCATCTTCCTGAATAACTTTTTCCTCATATATACCTCCTTTTTCCCTTTGGCCTTCTATTGTTAGATGATTTCTCCCGGTCTATCCCGCCGACGCGAAGGCCACTACGCCTGACGACATAGGCCTCGTTTACACATTTTTGTTTACCCCCAACGCATAATAATAAAGATCCAACAAACAGAAATGGGAATCGCGAACCACACTGTCAGATCAGTAAATGCCATCCAGGCAAGGTGGATATAGCCGCTGCCCAATAATCCCAGAAAAAATCGTGTCCCGCGGGTCGTCGAGATCTTCAAGAAACCACGGCGTTCAATTGTGGGGGAAATAAGCTCCCAGACAAGCATACCCATGATCATTAAGAACAGGACAATAAAGAAAATGGCCGTCGGTTTCGTCCAGCACATCCATTCGAGGCTCATGGTAATTCCCCTCTATACACGACCCAAGGCAAAGCCCTTGGCCAAATGATTGCGCACAAACCAGATCACCATGGCCCCGGGGATGATCGTGAGCACCCCGGCCGCTGCTATCAGGCCCCAGTCAAGGCCATCGGCGCTTATGGTACGTGTCATAGCAGCGGTTATCGGTTTTGCTTCAGTGATGGTCAATGTTCGGGCGAAAAGCAGTTCAACCCAACTGAACATAAAACAAAAAAAGGCGGTTACGCCGACCCCTGCCCTGATCAGGGGGATGAAGATGGTAATAAAAAAGCGTGGAAAACTGTACCCGTCGATAAAGGCGGTCTCATCGATTTCCTTGGGAACCCCGGACATGAAACCTTCTAATATCCAGATTGCCAGAGGTATATTAAACAGGCAATGGGCCAGGGCCACAGCAATATGCGTATCGAGCAGGCCCAGGCTTCCATAGAGTTGGAGATAGGGGAGGAGAAAGACCGCCGGAGGCGCCATTCGGTTTGTAAGGAACCAGAAGAACATCTGCCCATCGCCGAGAAAGCGGTAGCGTGAAAAGGCATAGGCCGCGGGCAGGGCAAAGGCCAATGAGAGAATGGTATTGTAACAGACATAGATGATGGCGTTAACATAGGCGAAATACCAGGTATGATCCGTAAAAATATGAATGTAGTTATGAAAAGATATGTCAACCGGAAAGAGTTTAAAATCAGCGAGGATATCCGCGTTGGTCCTTAATGACATGTTGAGCATCCAGTATATGGGAATAATAAGAAACCCAAAATAGAGACAGAGCGCGATGGTTCTTTTTTGGATTCTCATACCTTCTCTCCTTTTCCGACATTCAGCAGGACCTGGTAGAATATAAAGCTAAAGAGGAGGACAATGACAAAGTAAATAAGTGAGAAGGCCGCAGCAGGTCCAAGATCAAATTGCATGGTGGCTAACTTGACGAGGTATATGGAGAGGAACGTGGTTGAATTGCCGGGACCACCGCCGGTTAAGGCAAAGGGCTCCGCATAGATCAGGAAGCTGTCCATCCAGCGCAGCAACACTGCGATCGTGAGCACACCTCGCATCTTGGGTAACTGGATATACTGGAACGTGGCCCATGAAGATGCGCCGTCAATCTTGGCCGCCTGGTAGTAGGCCTCGGGTATGGCCCGCAGACCTGCATAACATAAGAGGGCCACAAGCGGGGTCCAGTGCCATACATCCATGACCACAACGGTAATCCACGCATAGAGTGGCCTTGCCGTATGGTCAAAAGTATCCTTTAATATATGAAGGCTATTGATCCCCACCCCAAAAATACCGATATCCGGACGGGTAAAGATAATCCAGATGGTTCCGATCACATTCCAGGGAATAACAAGCGGCATGGCGAGCGTCACCAGAGAGGCGGAGACGCCCCAGCCGCGTTTGGGCATGGCCAGGGCAATCATTATCCCCAGGGGAATCTCAATCAACAGGGTAAGGCCGGAAAACAGGAATTGGCGCCATAGGGCGTCGTGCAGGCGATAGTTGGCCAACATCTCCTTGAACCAATCGAAGCCCACATAGAGCCTCTGCCCCGGTCCGAGGATATCCTGGATTGAGTAGTTGACCACGGTCATCAACGGGATGATGGCGCTGAAGGCGACGATAACAAAGGCCGGTAAGACCAGAAACCAAGCCTTATTGTTTTGCCATTTTTCCATAGAACTCCTAACCTATTAAACACCCATCGGCAAAAAGCTTCGTCCATTGAGAAGGAAACCGGAGCCAGGCCTCACTTTCCGGTATGGGTTTCCCCTCCTGGACCTTGGCATGTAGAATCTTGTCCTCCACGATAATAGTGACAATTCTGCAGCTACCCTGATCTTCCACTGTCTTGATTTTTCCAGGGATACTTTCTTCAACCGGATGAGAATGTATTTCCAGATACATGGGCCGTATGCCCAACTCCAGCTTTCCTTTGGCGGTCCTGGCGCGATCGGCCAAGTCCTGGCTCAATAAGATTTTGGTGCCGTTAAACCTGGCTTTGTTTCCCTCAATCCTGCAGGTTATTAAGTTCATTCCTGGACTACCAATGAAGTAGCCCACAAAGGTATGCTCCGGATTTTCAAAAAGATCCTGGGGTGTGCCGATTTGGAGAATTTCACCTTCATTCATAACCATTACCTGATCGGCAAATGTCATGGCTTCCACTTGATCATGAGTAACGTAGATGAAGGTTATTTTAAGTTTTTCGTGAATTTCCTTTAGTTTACGTCGCAGGTGCCATTTAAGATAGGGATCGATCACGGTAAGGGGTTCGTCAAAGAGAATAGCAGCCACATCGCTTCGAACCAGTCCTCTCCCAAGGGAGATCTTTTGTTTGGCATCCGCGGTAAGACCTGCGGCCCGCTTATTAAGAAAGGGAGTCAGATCCAATATTTCGGCTACTTCAAGGGCCCGTTTCTTCACCTCATCCTCCGGCATTCCCCGATTCCGCAATGGAAAAGCCAGGTTGTTAAACACGGTCATGGTATCGTAGAGAACAGGAAACTGGAAAACCTGGGCGATATTCCTCTTTTCTGGAGGGAGGTCTGTTACGTCTTTGCCGTCATATAACACGCGGCCCTTGCTGGGCGTTAAAAGTCCTGAAATAATATTAAGTAAGGTGGTCTTACCGCATCCGGAAGGACCAAGTAGTGCGTAGGCACCCCCATCTTTCCATTCGTGATGGATGTGCTTAAGGGCGTAATCGGACTCTCCTTTGGGATTGCATAAATAACTATGGGCAATTCTGTTAAACTCAATTTTCGCCATAGGTCTTTCCTTAATTATCTCCCTTTAGGGGTACTCCGTGTCCTATCAAATACGATCTGCATGGAATCACAACTTAACTCAATAAAGACTAATGAAAGTAAATCCCTGGCTTTATCCTGGGGATCTATAGTTCGTTACTCGGTGATGCTACTAATGAACCCTTACTGCTATATAAAAATAAAAAGCAGGGATTGACAAAGACCGATATCTCACTTCCAATCCTATGCGGGTAGATACCGTCATCAAGCACTACAAGCGGGGTGCCGCCATGATTCACGTGTGTGATAGTCTCTGAGCCGTTTATTTCGGATAGCTCTACGCGGGCCTTGAATTCGACATCGCTTGGGTCTCTTCGTGATAAAAACAGATGATTTGATCTCACACCTATTTTATAATCTCCGGGAGAAACACCCTTTAAATGACCTGATAAAGGTATCCGAATATCTTGCCCGAAATAGACACTAACTTTATTAACGCTTGCATCTATGAAATTTATTGGAGGATCACTGAAAATCTCCGCTACTTTAATCGTGACTGGACTGTGATAGACTCGGGGAGTGGGGCCGGACTGTATGACACGGCCTTCATCAATAACCACGATATTGCCTCCGAGCATCAATGCCTCGGTGGGTTCCGTTGTTGTATAAACGACGATGGCCTCGCGCCGTTCGAAAATATCCTGAAGTTCTGTTCGTAATTCTTCACGTAGCTTATAGTCGAGGTTCACCAGCGGCTCATCCAGCAAAAGCAGTTGGGCTTCTTTTACAAGTGCCCTGGCTATGGCAACCCGCTGTTGCTGCCCTCCGCTCAATTCCGAGGGCAAGCGGTCAAGGAACTTTTCAATATGAAGCATCTCTGCTGTCTCTTGGACGCGGCGATCAATTTCTCTTTTCTTCATGCCCCTGATGAGCAAAGACGAAGCAATGTTTTTATAAACGGTTAATGAGGGGTAATTGATGAATTGTTGGTAGACCATGGCCACGCTGCGATTCCTTACGGAAACTCCCGTGACATCTTTTCCATCCATGATGGTCTTACCTCTGGTAGGACGATCGAGACCGGCCATGATTCGAAGGAGGGAGGTCTTACCGGATAACGTTCGACCCAGTAAAATATTGCGAGATCCCTTTTGAAAATCGAGTGTTATGTCTTTTAGATGTATTTCCCGACCAACGATCTTATCGACATTTTGAAGGGTTAGGCCCATAGTCTTTGAAGCCTTTCATCGGGTTATAAGACAAACAGCTCTAAAAAGGTAGTTAACAACTTTTAAAGATGCCCATAGAGGCCTTGGCGAGATTGTAAATTGAGCCATAACACCATATTTAATTTTTCGCAAGCGAAAAATTAATATTTCTTTTCTTTTTCTTTTCTTTCTTCAAATTTTCGTATTACCTGCAAATAAATATGATTGAGGAGTGTTAATTAGGGTATTAATTACTTATTTTATAATATTATCAAATAGATGTGGTTTGAAAAATGATATACAAAATCGCTGTGGCAGGGCATGACTTTTTTATTCGTTTTCGAAATTAAGTTAAAATTCAGGAGATTGATCGATCAGATATGATTAATTGAAATGTCTATCAGGCTCCGGCAACATGTAATTGGACATCTGTTTGGGCCAATAATTCAGTCAGAGCCGGTGGGGGCTGTCTATCAGTAAATAGGGCATCAATTTCAGAAATATTACCAAGTCTGACCATGGCATTGCGTCCAAATTTAGTATGGTCAGTTGCCAGGAAGATCTTTCTCGAATTATCGATTATGGCCCTGGAGACCTTGACCTCACGATAATCGAAATCGAACATCGTACCGTCCTGGTCAATGGCGCTGATGCCGATAATTCCATAATCCACTTTAAATTGTTGGATAAAATCGATGGTAAGGGGCCCGACTATCCCGCCATCACGGTGTCGGATCACACCACCGGCCACAATAATCTCAAAATCTTCATTGCGGCTCATGATAGCGGCCACATTCAGGTTATTGGTAATGACGCTTAACTTCTTGTGATTGCAAAGCATTTTGGCAACTTCTTCTGTTGTGGTTCCAATATTAATAAAAATTGAAGACTTATCTGGTATATTTTCTGCCACCATCTTTGCGATCATCTGTTTTTCTTTAAGTTGTAAAATTTTCCTTTGATTGTATTCCACATTTTCCGTGCTGAAAACTGCTCCGGCACCACCGTGATAGCGGTTTATCAATCCTTCCTCACTCAACATATTGATGTCACGCCGAATGGTTTGGGGCGTGACATCAAATTCTCTCGCCAATTGATCGATGGTAATAAACCCTTTCGTTTGAACTAATTGTGTGATTTTTTTGTGTCGTTCCCTTACAGGGCCGTTTTTCCCCTTAATAAAATAGGTCTTTTTGTCTATTTCACCACTGGAAGGAATTGGGGACTCACTTTTTTTATTACTTTCCGAATACATCTATTCCTCTTAGAATTAAAGGCCTTATCTTTTCAATATCGAAAAAATATACTGCAATATGTCAAAAAATGAAAATATTCGCTGACATTTTTTTTCTATTATGCTAATCAGGCATAAAACTATTGAAGGGGATCAATAAATCATCTTCTTAAATTTCCTATTATCATTGTACGATTTTTATCTCAAGTCAAATAAAGAATCGATGATCGCAATGTAGATAGGGACCTATAATTTTTTTATTAAATAACAGAGTAATAGGATATTCTTACGTTACCCAGGAGAACCACTTTGAAGACGCAAGTGCTCATAATTGGTGGTGGCGTAACAGGTACTGGCTTGGCACGTGATTTGGCCATGCGCGGTGTCTCTTGCGTATTAGTTGAAAAAAGGGAGATCAACTCCGGTGCTTCCGGCGGAAACCATGGGCTATTGCATAGTGGTGCGCGTTATGTCGGCTCGGACCAAAACGCCGCAAAAGAGTGCAGGGAAGAAGGTGAATTGTTAAAACGCCTGACTCCCCAGTGTATTGAAGATACAGGTGGATTATTTGTAGCAGTTGAAGGGGATGATGAAAAATATATAGCCGATTTTCTCGGATTTTGTGCCCAGTGTGGGATATCTGCCCGGGCCTTAGCCCCCAAAGAAGCCCGAGAAATGGAACCCGCCCTTTCTGAAAAGGTTATTGCAGCCTATGAAGTTCGGGATGCGACCATTGATCCATTCATGCTCTCCTTGGATAATATCTCTTCTGCTCAAGAGCTTGGTGCCACCCTACTTTGTTATGCACAGGTCCGGGCCTTTGACATTGAAAATTCCAGGATCCGGTCCATAAAAATAGAAAATATCCAAACATCAGAAGAGGTCATAATCGAAGCGGATGTTGTGGTCAATGCCTCTGGTGCCTGGGCCGGCCTGGTTGCCGGATTGGCCGGAATACAGATCAATGTGCTTAATTCCAAGGGAACCCTTTTAATCACTAATAATCGAATTACCCGGCGCGTAATCAACCGGTTACGACCCGCTTCAAATGCGGATATTTTGGTCCCTGGAGGTATCGTTTCAATCTTGGGAACCACATCCATCCGGATAGATGATCCGGATGAGGCCCATCCAACCATCGCAGAGATCGATACAATGGTGGATGATGCCGCAGCCATGATTCCGGCATTGGACACGGCACGTTACATCCGGGCCTATTGTGGTGTTCGACCACTTTTTGGTTCAGCAGAGGGCGATGATGACCGAAGCGTGACCAGGGGCTTTACCCTGATAGATCACAGCAACCAGGGCATCAACAACTTTATCACAATCACCGGCGGAAAGCTTACCACCCACCGGCTAATGGCTGAAAAGACAGCTGACCTGGTTTGCAGGCACCTCGGGGTATCCAAACCATGTATGACACGAACCGAACCGCTACCTGCCTCGCAGAATGCAAAATGGACAGAACCCGCGCTGGCCCCCAGAATATGGCTGAAACAGCATGACCCGGATGATATCATTCTATGTGAATGTGAGATGGTCCCCAAAAGTATTGTGGATTCGGTTATTGATTCAATCCACCAGCAGGGTGGCAGTGTTAATCTCCATAGTATCGGGCTACGCAGCCGTGTCGGAAAAGGTTCCTGCCAGGGCACCTTCTGTGGCACTCGTATCACGAGCTATCTGTTTGATATAGGAGAACTTGAGGCCGAAAAATGTCTGGATAATCTCAGGGGATTCGCTAGGAGTCGATGGAGGGGACTTTATTCGATTTTATGGGGCCAGCAGCTGAAACAGGTTGAGTTATTGGAGGCAATAGAGTGTGGAATGTTAGGATTGGAATTATATGAATAGGGTTCCGGAGCCCATAAAATGTGATTTGACTGTCATCGGGGCAGGCATGGCCGGTATGGCTGCCACGGTATTTGCTGTAAACCGGGGCCTATCCGTTTGCCAGGTAGGTTGCATGCGAGAGATCGGGTTTGCCAGTGGTCTTTTTGACCTGCTTGGCGTGCATCCCATCAGCAATGGAAAAAAATGGAAGAACCCATGGGCAGGCATTGAGGAACTTATCCATGATATCCCTAAACATCCCTACGCGCGACTCAGTCAGGCCGATATCCGCGCAGCCTTTGATGAATTACTGGCGTTTTTGGACGATTCAGGGCTTCCCTATTACAGACATCCCGAACGTAATACCCGTCTTATAACACATGTGGGAACTGTCAAAATAACCTACTGCATCCCCCAAACCATGTGGAATGGCGCAGAGGCCTTTGAGCAAAAGAGACCCTGCCTCATCATCGATTTTAATGGACTCACCGGGTTTAGCGCAGGTCTGATTGTCAACACATTAAAAACGAATTGGCCCGACCTGCGTGCCGCCAGTATATCTTTTCCCGTTAAAGGGCAAACCATTGAGATGTTGCCGGAACAAATAGCCAACGCCCTTGCCATAGCACAAAACCGCGAAAGGCTTGCGGGGTTGATCAGACCCCATGTCCGGGATGCGCAGGTAATAGGCATGCCCGCTGTTTTGGGTCTGTATCAATCACCCAAAGTGGCATCAGACATAGAGCAAATGATCGGTATTCCGGTTTTTGAGATCTCTACCATGCCACCATCCATTCCGGGGTTGCGGCTTAAAGAGGTATTTGAACAGGGATTGTATGAAAAAAGGCCAGATTATTTTTCACAAACAAGCGTTTTAGATGTAAAACAGGAGACGACCGAAAGGTTTAAGATTACTATAGGCTATACAAAACCATACAATACGATTTTAACCAAAGGTATCATACTGGCGACAGGCCGATTTATCGGCGGTGGATTAAGCGCCGACAGGAAACACATCCGGGAAACGATTTTTGATCTCCCATTGCACCAGCCCGAAACCCGGGCCCAATGGCACGGGGAAGATTTTTTGGACCGGCGTGGACATCAGATAAATCAGGCAGGATTAGAAATTGATGACCAGTTTCGTCCTCTTGGCAATAATGGCAAACCGGCCTTCAATACCCTTTTCGCAACAGGTTCGATTTTGGCTCATCAGGACTGGAAACGTATGAAATGCGGCTCAGGCCTTGCCATAGCAACAGCCTTTGGCGCGGTCAAGTCCTTTGTTGAAAAAATGAATCACGAAGACACGAGATAAGGAAAACCCGAAACTGAAATACATTATATTAAGTTAATCTGGCTAATAGAGACTGATTGTATTGAAGACTCAATAAAGACCCTCGAA
>CAZGIZ010000041.1:0-10517 GCA_964526655.1 uncultured Desulfobacteraceae bacterium
TTTCCCGCGTCAGTCTTCTTCGGGATCGTGGTGATATGGACGTCCTTTTTATTATTGGAACCTGAAAATTCATAGAGCAATGCCTCAAGGACGGAGTAATAGCTTTCCTCCCTGGCATCGCCCAGGTCGGCAATTTCATGAATCTTTTTAAGATAGGGTTTTAGCATCTAACACGCCTTATCCCACTATTTCTCTGTTCTCGCATCGCCCGGAAAAGTATCGCCTCAGAACCACGCCATCTCTCCTGTATTCAATCCGGGACTATTTATTTAAACCAGCCAACAACTTATTCCCCTTTTCAGTCAGCCTGTATCTTTGCTTGCTGCTGCGAGGTTTATCAGGAATGGTCATTTCGATTAATCCGCTATTCATTAATGGGTTAAGAACTTGGTTCCTAAACTTAGTGCGATCAGTACGCCCAGTAATTGTCATCAAGGCTATTAACTTGCTGTCATTGCTGCATATTTCCAATATTTTAACTTGGTGCCGACTTAGTGCCAGCTTGGTGCCGACTTCCCCTTTGGCTTCCTCTGTGACTTCGGGGGTGATTTTATGCTCATATACCCTCTTGCCTTTTTTGGAAGCTCTTTCTGTCTCTTCTGTTATGGCAGGCCTGCCTTTTTTAAAGGTCACCAGAAAGCCTCCGAAGCATTCTTCATATTCCGGGGCAGCTAATCCGAATTCCAACATAAGGGTATTCATCTTCGTTATGCCGCTCCCCCATTTTTCAACGTATCCTGTTAAAAACAAGGCTTCGGAAACGACAGGATTTCGGGGCACAGAAAATCGTTTTTTTGAACGAATATCTCTGAGTGTGACACCATGAGGCAATGTGCCGGGGGACCACACTTCAATACGATTATCAAAGATCGCCACATCAACATTGCCGGAGGATCGGTAATCCCGATGTGCTACCGCGTTGGATACGGCCTCTCGAATCGCCAGATAGGGTATCTCATATTTTTCTTCCCTGCGGCCCGTTTTGGGATTCACCCATGCCGCCTTTTTCAAATTTCGCAGGATAAATTGCTCCGCCCTGTCGATTGCCGAAAATACATTTTCTTTGATCTCTGTATGGTCAAGAATTCTGCCCGTTTTATCCTCTCCTTCAAAGACAGCGCATTTAACCACTGCATTTGAAAGAACACTTTGGATATTCCTGCCGAAGGCTAAAATCCCACCAAGGTTTAAGATGGAGTTGGTATAAGCGCCGATATTTTGTAATATTATTTCGGCAGATGATGGAGTGCCAGGAATGTTACGTTTTTCAATCGCCTGGGAAATAAACCACTTGAGGGTTTTTCTGTCGATCTTCTCCTTATAATCCGCAACAATACTCCTATCAAAACGGTAGGCAGGATTATCTCGCTCATAAAGATACTTCTCCACCTCGTATCGCGAGAGATAGGCGTTGCTTGTCCCCACTCTCTTGTATGCCTTTCCCTTGTAAAAATATGGCTTATCAGGTCCATTTTTGACTTCGACAACCAAAACACTTTTGTTATTGATTTTGTCCTCATATACATTCGGATAAACCCGTGGTTCGATAGCAGAAAGGATGGTCGTAGAGACCCTTTTGAGGGTGTCGTCAGACACATCCTGACCGATCAATTCGCCGGTATCCTTTATCCCGAAATACACTATGCCTTCGCCTGTATTGGCAAAGGCACATATATCTTCCAGTGCATGTTTTAACTCAGCGGTTGATTTTTTAAATTCAACAACAGATGACTCTTTAAGTTTTTCCATTATCATCTCTTGTTATCATGCAATGCTCTTATCGGAATGATAATGAATATCATGATAAACCAAGATAATACAAACACATTATTTAATTATTTATCATTAAAGATAGCTTTTATATATTAGAACAATCAATATTTTCATCAGTCATATAGTTTAACTTAGATTACATAACATGATGATTGAAAATATATCACGTCGTGATAGAAAATATATCATCTCCCTCACAAGCCTTTAAAAAATACCCTATCTATGAAAGCTTACATACACCGCATCGGTCGCAGTCGCCCACGTGGCAGATGTCGGATTCCTTCTCTTTCAGGGCCAGGTTGTACTCTTTGACAAGATATTCCTTTCGGATCCCGTGATCGATGAAGTCCCAGGGCAGGATCTCGTCCAGGCCCTTGGGCCGGTGGACAAAGAAGTCCGGGTTGATCTCTGAATGCCGGAAGGCCTTTGACCAGTCGCCCTTGAGCCTGTGGGCCAGCATGAGTATGGGGCCCACCCTCCTGTCGCCCGTGGAGAGGAGGGACTGGAGATATGCCCATTTGGGGACGTCAAAACCCGCCGTCACGCCCCCCGCCTTTGCCAGGGCCTTTTTGAGCCATTTCTGCTTTTCCTTGAGGCTTGAGACAATCTCCATGGGGAACCACTGAAAGGGGGTAAAGGCCTTGGGTATGAAACAGTTGACGCTCAGCCTTATCCGGCCTATCCTGCCCCTGCTCCTGGACTCCTTGACCATGTGGTGCTTTATGGATTTGACGAGCTCCAGGATCTCCTCCACATCCTCACCCGTCTCCGTGGGGAGGCCGATGAGGAAATAGAGCCTGAGGGAGAAGCTTCCCGTCCTTGCGATCATGCTGGCGGCCCCTGTTATCTGTGACCTTGTGAGGTGTTTGTTGATGACCCTGCGCAGCCTCTCTGAACCAGCTTCAGGGGCTATTGCCAGGCTCCTCTGTCCGGCCTTCCGGAGATTTTCGAGGATCTCCTCCGTGAGGAGGTCCGCCCTCAGGGATGAGACGGAGAAGGTCCCGCCCCTGTCAGTGATCAGGCCCGACACCTTCTCTATCCCTGGCGTGTCCAGGACGGATGAGCTTAAGAGGCCGATCCGCCCGCCCTCGTCCATGGCCTCTTCCACGGCCCTGATCAGATCCCCTTCCCTGTGAAACCTTGGTGGCCTGTATACGAAGCCCGCGGCGCAGAACCGGCACGAGCGCCCGCACCCCCTCCCCAGTTCGATGAGGATCCTGTCCTCGAATTCCGTCTCAGGGGTCAGGATGGTTGACCTGTTCACGGGGAGATCCTCAAGTTCCCCCCGGGCAGGTTTAATCTTAAGGGGAATATCTTTGTCAACGGGTTCCCTTGAGGCGATGGTCCCGTCCCTGTTGTACTGGACATTGTACAGGGAAGGGACATAGACGGACCCGAGGCCCAGCGCCAGGGACTTCAGGCATTCCCGCCTGCTTAAGCGGTTATTCCTTGTTTCCCTGAAAAGCCCGATGAAATCCATAAGGCTGGCCTCGGCCTCGCCAAGGAGGAAGAGATCGATAAAGTCAGATATGGGTTCGGGATTCAGAAAGGACGTGATTCCCCCGGCCATGATCAGGGGGTCGGATTCACCCCTTTCCTCCCTCAAAAGGGGGATCCCGGACATGTCCAGGATCCTGAGAATATTGGGATAGTCGTTCTCAAAGGAGAGGGAAAAGGCTATGATGTCAAATCTGTTGACAGGGGATCGGGATTCCAGGGAGAAAAGGCCCTTGCCTGCCCCAAGACGGAGGGACAATTCTTTTTCTTCGGGCAGGAAGGCCCTTTCTGCCACGACATCTCCTATCCTGTTAAAGAGGTCGTATACTACCTGGAATCCCAGGTTTGACATGCCGACGCGATAATAGTTGGGGTAGATGAGGGCAATGGATATCCTCCCACCCCAGTCCTTCTCTACGGTCCCCTTTTCCCCTGCAAGTCTTGCCCGATGATGGGAGACAATGCTTTCCGACATCCGTTTCTCTCAATCAATCGGCCTTTGCCCTCAAAAAGGTCGGATAATCCAGGTTGTCTTTAAAGAATGCCCGCCTGAAAAATCCCTTCTTTGCCGTGGCGGGTTCCCTGTCTTCAGGAGGAATCTCCTGCTCGTCCACAAATTTTTTCCTCTGATAGGCCGGGATATCGTATTCATCAAGGCCCTCGCCCCTGACCTTCACCGTCCAGGAATCTTTCGCCTCCTCCGGCGTTACATCCCTCAGCCGGACCACCTTCCTGTAGTTATCCCTGTCGATCCCAGTGGCTATTACGGTTATAAGGACCTCATCCCCTATTGTCTCGTCAAAGACCACGCCCCAGAAGATCTCCGCGTCTTCGGCCACCTCTCCCTTTATGTAATTGCAGGCCTCGTCGATCTCATCCATGGTGATATTGGGCGGGGCTGTAAGATTCATGAGGAGGCCCTTGGCCCCGCTTATGGAGATATCTTCCAGCAGGGGGCTGTTTATGGCCTGTTGCGCGGCTTCCGAGGCCCTCTTCTCTCCTCCGGCCTTTCCCGTGCCCATTATGGCGGTCCCCATCTCGGACATGACCTTTTTGACATCCGCAAAATCCAGATTGATAAAACCGCTGCTCATTATAAGGTCGGATATACCCCTGACCGCGTTAAGCAGGACATCGTCCGCCTTGGTAATGAGATCCCGGAACATGGCGTTCTTTTCTCCGATGGACTTGAGGCGCTCATTGGGGATGATTATGAGGGTATCCACCTCCTTTTTCAGCCTGTCTATCCCGGCAAGGGCCCTGTTCATCCTCTTTTCCCCTTCAAACATAAAAGGCTTTGTCACCACCGCGACCGTCAGGGCCCCGCTCTCCTTGCTCTCGCGCGCCACAACGGGAGACGCGCCCGTCCCAGTGCCTCCGCCCATTCCCGCGGTGATAAAGACCATGTCCGCGCCCGTGACCGACTCCCGTATGTCGTTTATACTCTCTTCCGCGGACAGCCGCCCTATCTCCGGGTCCGCGCCGGAGCCAAGTCCCTTTGTTATGTTCGCCCCAAGCTGAAGCCTGTGGGAGCATAACGAGCGTTCGAGGTCCTGACTGTCCGTGTTGGCCGAAATAAATTCAACGCCTTTCAGCTTGGCCGCGATCATGTTGTTTATGGCATTACCGCCGCCTCCCCCAATGCCGACGACCTTTATCTTGGCATTGTATCTCTCCTTCTTGTCAACAAACTCGAATTTCATAATGTCCCTCCTCCGTGTTCTGCCCTGAAAGGGCCTTTCAAATTACATCTTTGAACCATTTCTTCATCCTCTCCATTACCCTGCTAAATATATTTGTATCCCTGATCCTGAACTTTTTATGCCCGTTCGCCCTCTTTGCCCCGTAGATCACAAGACCCACGGCAGTGGCGTACATGGGCTTGTTCACCACCTCGACGAGACCGCCTATACCCTGGGGAAATCCCATGCGGGATGGGGCATTGAAAATCTGCTCCGCGATCTCCATTACACCCGGAAGCTCGGCCGACCCCCCTGTTATCACCACCCCCGAATTTACCATCTCTTCGTATCCCGATCGTATCAGTTCATTCTGGATAAGGCTGAATATCTCTTCGACCCTTGGTTCCAAAATCTCCCCCAGGATCTGCCTGGGAAGGACCCTTGCCTTTCTTCCCCCCACTCCCGGCACCTCTATGGTCTCATCCTTTCCGATCATGGATGAGAGCGCGCACCCGTACTTCATCTTTATCTTCTCTGCCTCCATCCTCGGGGTCCTGATTCCTATGGAAATGTCATAGGTCAGGTTGTCTCCACCCAGGGCCAGGACGGAAGTGTGTTTTATGGAGCCCTTTGAGAAGATGGCCATATCCGTGGTCCCGCCGCCGAAATCGATAAGGGCGACCCCGAGATTGCGTTCCTCATCCGATAGCACGGCCTCGCTTGAGGCCAGGGATTCGAGGACGATGTCATGGACGTCCAGTCCCGCCCTGTTGGCACACTTTATGATGTTTTGCGCCGAAGTCACAGCCCCCGTAACAATGTGTATCTTGGCCTCCATTCGGACCCCGGACATCCCAAGGGGGTCCATGATACCGTCCTGTTCATCGACGATGAACTCCTGTGTCAGGACGTGGATAACTTCCCTGTCCATGGGTATGGCCACGGCGCTGGCGGCCTCGATAACCCGATCAATGTCCTTCTTCGTGACCTCTCTCTCCTTGAGGGCTATCACCCCGTGACTGTTAAATCCCTTGATATGCCCGCCGGCGATGCCGGCATAAACAGAGCTTATTTCACACCCGGCCATGGTCTCCGCTTCCTCTATGGCCTCCTTAATGGAGTTGACGGTCTTCTCGATATTGATCACCACGCCCTTCCTGAGCCCTTCGGAAGGGTGGCTGCCTATCCCGATTATCTCGATTGTGCCATGGGATATCTCCCCCACCACGGCGCATATCTTTGTGGTTCCGATGTCCAGACCTACGACAATTTCTCCCGCCATTATCCTGTCCCCTCGCATTTATAAGAAACAATCAACTCCAGAATCATCCACCTATCCCTTTTTAAAGGACACCACCACCCCGTCCGGATAATTCAGGTCTATGGCCTTTACGGAAAGTTCGCGCCCCGTCTTTCTGAGGTGCTCGACCACCTTTTTTAGCTCCCTCTTCTGGATGTCAAGTTCCCTGCCCCCCATCTTGATAACAGTCGGCAGATTAACAGGATAGAGATAGATATCACCGTCCTGGCAGACATGAATCTCGCCGATTTCCTTGATAGACCAGTCCCCTTTCTCCGTTTTAAAGGCCTCAAGGACGCCTGCCGCCAGCTTTAACTGTTCCAGTGTCCTGCCGTTATTCTTCGATATCCCTGTAATAACCGGGAAGTCCTTGTCATCCTTCTGTTCGACTTTTTTAAATATCTCCCCCCACCTGTTCATATAGGATAATCCATCGAGGGCGACCACTGCCACAGGCACCTCTTTCTCCGCCCTGATAAAGAGCGTGTGGGGGAAACGCTTTTCCAGTTCCACTGATCTTATCCAGGGATGACTTTCCATACTCCTCTTTATCTCGTTCAGGTCAATGCTCAGGAGGCAAAGATCACCACTCAATCCCGACATCTTGATGAGCTCCTGCTTGATATCCTCATCCACGCCCGTGAAAACCACCTCCTCCAGCTTGACGTATGGGGAAGTTACAAGGTATTGATAGAGATACAGAAACAAGAGACTCAGGGCGATAATGCCTATCAACAGCAAAGAGACCTTGAAGGACAGTGAGGTCACAAGGCGTACCCCGGCCCATAATCTTGAGGCCTCATGGAGATTCCTCCTCTTCACGGACTGCCTCTCCAGTATGGATCTCTTCTTCATTCCCTGCCCACTATCCTGATCTCCGGTTTTAGTTCGATCCCGGTCATATCCCGCACCCTGTTACGGGCAAGATCCATGAGCGAAAGGATGTCCTCCGCCCTTGCCCCCCCGGAATTGACGATAAAATTGGCGTGCTTTCTGGAGATCATCGCCCCCCCGATCCTTGTGCCCTTAAGCCCCGCCCTCTCAATAAGCCTCCCCGCGTAATCACCGGGAGGATTCCTGAACACTGATCCCGCGCTCGGGAGATCCAGCGGCTGGCTCTCCCTTCGCCTCTTCAGATGGTCCAGTATCCTGTCCCTGATCTCAGCCTCTGTATCCCTGTGCAACCTCAGCTTGACACTGTATATGACCGTGCCTCCGGCCATGGATAATTGCCTGTAGGAAAACACGAGTTGTGAACGGTCCATTACCTCCGTCTCTCCCTGTCTCGTTACCACAGCTATTTCCTCAACCATTTCACCCAGCTCTTTTCCAAAGGCGCCGGCGTTCATAAATACCGCTCCACCCATTGTCCCGGGTATCCCGGCTAAAAACTCCAGTCCCGACAGGCCGTTGCCGGCGCAATAAGAGAGGAGATTACCGATGGTCGCGCCCCCTCCTGCCCGCAGGGTCTCCCCGTCTCCGCTGTCTTTCAAAATATTCGTTAATTCCCCCTTTAAAATTATCACAACCCCTTCGATCCCGCCGTCCCTTACAAGGAGATTGCTGCCCCTTCCAACAACCAGATAGGGAATATCCGAATTGCTGAGGTATGAGACCACCTGCCTCAGGAGGGCCAATTCACTGGGAAAGCAGATGGCCTCAGCCCTTCCTCCTACACGGAATGTGCCGTACTGATCCATGGGGCGATTGAACTCTATCCCCCCTGGAACAATCCTTGTAAGGTCTGATCGCTGTTTTTCGTTCATCTAAAAAAGGCATTATCGGTCATATCTTATTCAGGAGTTCATCCCCCACCGTATGGATATCCCCGGCGCCCAGTGTGATAACCCTGTCGCCCGGTTTGACAGTCACGGACAGGAAGGAAATGATATCTTCCCGGCTTCCCCCCAGGTATACCTCCTTGTGTCCGTGCTCTTTTATGCCCCTGTAAAGCCATTCGTCATTCACCCCGTTGATCGGCGCCTCCCCCGCCGGATATATGGGCGCCACTATGAGTACGTCCGCCTGATTGAAACAGATGACAAAACGGTCATACAATGCCCTGGTCCTGCTGTACCTGTGGGGCTGAAATACAACCACCAGACGGTTTTCCGGCCAGCACTCCTTGGCCGTCTCAAGGGTGGCCGTAATCTCGGCAGGGTGGTGCCCGTAGTCATCGATAACAAGGACACCGTTCTTTTCCCCCTTTACCTGGAAGCGCCTCTCCAGCCCCCCGAGGCCTGCCAGGCCCTTCCTTATGGCGTCAAGGCCGATGTCAAACTCAAGGCCCACGGATATGGCGGCCAGGGCATTAAGGATATTGTGGCTGCCCGGCATCCCTAACATGACCCGGCCAAGGGGCCGGCCCTGGCTGATGACCTCGAAATCCGCCTCAAATCCGGACTTCCTGACATCCCTTGCCCTTATGTCCGCCTGGGGGCTCATTCCATAGGTGAGGCACCTCTTTTTCAGGCGGGGAATGATGTTCTGGATCTCCTCATTGTCCAGGCACAGTATGGCCGCCCCATAAAAGGGGATCTTGTTTATAAAATTGATAAAGGTCTCTCTTATGTTTTCCATGTCTCCATAGTGGTCCAGGTGCTCGAGATCGATGTTGGTTACAACTGCAATGGTAGGGGAAAGGGCCATGAAGGAGCCGTCGCTCTCATCCGACTCCGCAACAAGTATATCGCCCTGTCCTAACTTGGCATTGGATCCTCCCCATATATCGAGCCTCCCGCCGATGACGACCGTGGGATCAAGGTCTCCCGCCGTAAGGATGGACGCGATCATCGAGGTAGTTGTGGTCTTGCCGTGGGCACCGGCCACGGCCACCCCGTACTTGAGCCTCATGAGCTCCGCCAACATCTCGGCCCTTGGTATCACGGGAATAGACCTTTCCCTGGCCTCCTCAAGCTCGGGATTATCAGGTGAAACGGCCGACGAATAGACCACCACGTCAGCCCCCTTTATATGCTCGCCCTGGTGACCCAAAAAGACCTCCCCCCCAAGACCGGCAAGCCTCTCAATGACCTGTGAATCCTTGATGTCGGAACCCGTTACCCTGTAGCCCAGGTTGAGCAGGAGTTCGGCGATACCGCTCATGCCTATGCCCCCTATGCCCACGAAATGGATGTGTCTCACCTTTCCGAAAGTCTTCACGATCGAATCATCTCCTCAAGCCGGTCAACGATAACCTTTGCCGCATCGGGCTTTCCCGCTTTCCGGGCCTTTTCGCCCATGTTTTTGAGGGCCTCCCTGTCTTCCATGAACCTTATCAGCATATCTGCCAGTCCTTCCCCTGTGAGTTCATCCTGACGAATCATCACGGCCCCGCCGATGTCGCAGAGGGCCCTCGCGTTTGTCTCCTGATGCCTGTTTGCCGCGTAGGGATAGGGGATCAGGATCGACGGCCTGCCCGTAAATGCAAGCTCGAAGATGGTGCCGGCCCCGGCCCTTCCCACAAATATATCCGCCTGATGATAGGCCCGGACCATGTCCTGAATAAAGGGCCTGATATCCCCATGAAGGCCTTTTTCCCTGTATTCCCTGACGACCCTGTCAAAATCATGGCTGCCCGCGTGATGTATGACCCGGGGCTCCTTTCCCCTGGCCTTCATAATCTCCAGGGCGGAGACGAAGATCCTGTTGATGGCCACCGCGCCCTGGCTCCCACCCGTTACCAGTATGGTAAATACCTCTTCGTCCCTTGGGGGAAGCCCTTTTTCGTTCAGAAATTCCCCGCGGACCGGGTTCCCCGTAAAAAACAGGAGACCCCCCGGGAAGTTGCCCCTGCTCTCTTCAAAGGAGATAAAGACCCTGTCAACGATCCTGGAGAGCAACCGGTTCGTTATTCCGGGGAATGAGTTCTGCTCATGAATGGCCGTGGGTACACCCATTATCTTTGCACCAAGGCACACCGGCCCTGAGGAATAGCCCCCGACACCAAATACCAGCTCCGGTGAAAACCTCCTTACTATTGAAATGGCCTGATAAAGGCCCAAGGGCAGTTTGAACGCCGCCTTAAGCGCCTTGCCCCATCCCTGGCCCTTGAGGCCTTCCACGCTGATGGATACCTGGTCGAACCCCGCTCCCTTAAGGATTTCGGACTCGATCTTTCGACCGCCCGTTACAAAGATTACCTCGGAGCCCGGATGCCTCCGCAGGATCTCATTCCCCACAGCCACCCCTGGGAAGAGATGACCTCCCGTCCCGCCCCCGGCGATAAGGACCACGAGCCCTTTTCTTTCCTCACCTTTATGCCG
>CAZGIZ010000041.1:10617-30510 GCA_964526655.1 uncultured Desulfobacteraceae bacterium
ACCTCCGTGCCGATATACTGAGCAGTATCCCGATGCCGACCATGTTGACCACAAGGGAGGAACCGCCGTAGCTCAAAAGGGGGAGGGTCAGCCCCTTGGTCGGCAAGAGTCCCATGACAACGCCCATGTTCACAAGGACCTGAAGACCGATCAGACTGCTTATGCCCAGGGCCAGATAGCTGCTGTAGAGGTCCGGGGCGTCAAGGGATATCTTTATTCCCCGTATTATCAGGACGGCAAAGAGCGCTATTACCGTCACCATTCCCAAGAGACCCAGCTCCTCGGCCAAAATGGACAGGATGAAATCCGTATGGGGCTCGGGCAGATACAGGAGCTTCTGTTTGCTGTTACCCAGTCCCACACCGAATATCCCTCCCGAACCAAAGGCCAGGAAAGAGTGGATTATCTGGAAGCCCAAGCCCTGGGGATCCTCCCAGGGATCGATAAAGGCCCACCACCTCTTGAGCCTGTAATCCGCCCTGTTTATCAGCCAGAGTACGAGGGGAAAGGCCACGAGCGCCATGGAAAAGAGATGGAAAAGGCTTATTCCCCCCACAAAGAGGAGTATCATCATCCAGCATCCTATAATCACCGTGGTCCCGAGGTCCGGCTGGAGGAGGATCAATACCATGAAGGCGCCCACCACTACCAGGTGGGGCAGGAGCCCCTTTGAAAATTCGGACATGGCAGGGCCCTTCTTTGACATGGAATAGGCGATGTAAACGGCGAGGGACAGTTTAGCCAGCTCCGAAGGCTGGATGGAGAAACCTGCAAAGCTCAACCACCGGCAGGCCCCTCCCACCCTGTTCCCTATCCCCGGGACAAGGAGAGCCGCAAGCAGCCCGAGACTGACAAAGAGGAAGGGATAGGCCAGCCTGCGATAGACCGTGGCGGGAATGTTCTTTGCGATTATCAACAGGGAGAGCCCGAGGAGGCCGAACAGGGCCTGTCTTTTCAGATAATAGTAGCCGTCCCCTAACTTATGCGCGGCTAAAAAGGAGCTGGCGCTGTAAATAACCACCAATCCGAGTCCCAGGAGGAGGATGGTCGGAATAAGGATAAGATAGTCATACCCGCCCTGACCTTGTTTCCTAACCGCCATGATTGAGCCTTTTCACCTCCTCTCTGAATATCCTTCCCCTGTGCGAGTAGTCTGTAAACATATCGAAACTGGAGCATGCCGGGGCCAAAAGGACTACGTCGCCTGCCTCTGCCATGGCAAAGGCCTTGACTACAGCGTCCCCCATATCCTCCGCGAAGACCACGGGTATTATCCCCTCGAATTCCCTGGCCATAAGACTCTTTGCCTCGCCCAGGAGGATGGCGCCCTTGACCCTGCCCTTAGCGGCCGTAACCAGGGGCAGGTACTCGCCGCCCTTGTGCCGTCCCCCGGCGATCAGGATCAGGGGCCTTTGAAAACTCATGACCGACCTTACGGCCGCATCCACATTGGTGGCCTTTGAATCATCATAAAAATCGACCCCCCTGATGCTCCCGACCATCTCCATTCGATGGGGCAGGCCCCTGAAACTCTTTATGGCGTCCTGTATGACACCCGGATCTATCTGCAGGGCGAGCCCGGCAAGTACCACACCCATAAGGTTTTCAAGATTGTGTCGTCCGGGAAGACCAAATTCCTCAAGGTCAAAGACCAGGGCCTTCCCACCGGGCATCTGCGCGATCAGCTCTTTACCGTGTATAAAGGCGTGCCTTTCCTCCGCCTTCTCCCGTCCGTAACGGAGGACCGACACCCCTCCCCCGGGCCGGACCCGGGAGAGCCTTTCATCGTCATCGTTCAATATGGAATATTGCCCTGGCCCCTGATTCCTATAGATCTTCAGCTTTGACCGGACATAGGCCTCAAAATCGGGATATCTGTCCAGATGATCCTGGGATATATTCAACAGCAAGGAGACCTGGGGACGGAACCTCTCCATTGTATCCAGCTGAAAACTACTCACCTCCACCAGGACATAGTCGGCGTCACGATCCCCGGCAACATAATCCATGAGGGGTGTCCCTATGTTTCCTCCCACAAAGACCTTTGCCCCGGAGCCCCTTATCATGTCCCCCAAAATGCTCACTGCCGTGGACTTTCCGTTGGTTCCCGTTATCGCCACAATGGGCGTGTCAAAGAGACCCGCGGCCAGTTCCATCTCGCCCAGGACCGGGATACCCCTCTCCCTGGCCCGAATCAGGGGACCCAGGTCAAGGGGCACGCCTGGACTCACGATTATCATGTCCGAATTAATAAATGTCTCTTCCCTGTGCCCTCCTGTCTCAAGGCGGACCCCCATCTCCCTGGCCACCTCCAGGAATTCCCGGTCTATATCCCTATCCGGCTTTATATCTCCGATAACGACATCGGCCCCCTCACCGGACAGCCACCGGGCCGTTGAAACGCCCGATTTCCCCAGGCCTACCACAAGGACCTTTTTTTTGAAAAACTCCATGTCCCTTTCACGTCTCTCGAGAAAAGATGATATAAGTACTTTTCATAGATAATACTCAGCCTTCTGGAAAATCCTGCGCTTATGCCGAAGTCGATCAGCCGGCAATAGACATGCAGGGGATTTGAAACATGCTGGACCCATGGCCTGTAGTATCTCATCCTATCTCCCCCCACCCGGTTAACGTAGCTTGAGCGTGCTCATGGATAAGAGTCCCAAGATTATCGCTATAATCCAGAAACGGACGGTCACCTTGTATTCGGGCCATCCTTTCAATTCAAAATGGTGATGGATGGGAGCCATGCGAAAAATCCTCTGCCCCCCCGTTATCTTGAAATAGGCCACCTGGAAGATAACAGACAAGGCCTCGAATACGAAAAGCCCCCCCACAAGTATGAGGGTGATTTCCTGTTTTGTAATAACCGCCACCGTCCCCAGGACCGCGCCCAGGGGAAGTGATCCCACATCGCCCATAAAGATCTCCGCAGGATATGAATTGTACCAGAGGAAACCGAGTCCCGCGCCGACAGTGGCCCCGCATAATACGGACAGTTCGCCGCTTCCTGCGATATAGGGGATCTGGAGGTATGAGGCGATTTTACTGTGGCCCGATATATAGGAAAAAACCAGATAGCTGAGAAAGGCCACTATAATAGGCCCTATGGCCAATCCATCCAGACCGTCTGTCAGATTAACGGCGTTGGAGGATCCGACTATGATAAATACGGCAAAGGGGACATACCACAACCCGAGATCAGGGGTTATATTCTTGAAAAAGGGGATATTCAGGTGGGAATCAAATCCCTGGTGCAGGTACAGGATGATCGCGACAATCAGCGCCGCTATGACCTGGAGTGATAATTTTGCCCTTACGCTCAGACCCTTGCTGTTTTTCCGGGCCGTCTTGAGGAAGTCGTCCGCAAAGCCGATAATTCCAAAGCATATGGCGATAAAGATTGTCGCCCAGACGTATATATTTCTGAGCTCTCCCCACAAAAGGACCGTGGCGATTATAACGGGGATAAGAATGCAGCCGCCCATTGTGGGGGTGCCGGCCTTTTCCTTATGGTTCGGGGGGCCGTCCTCCCTGATATACTGCCCTATCTGCATGGAACGCAGTTTTTTTATGGCCCAGCCGCTGAACAGGAAAAAGATGATAAGGGCGGAGAGGGCGGATAAAATTGTCCTGAATGTGATGTACCTGAAGACATTCAGCCAGGAATAATCCGTCTGGAAAAGATATATTAACTTATACAGCATGCAGGGCCCCTTTTTGCCGCCTGACAGATCCGGCCGGTCTCCTTTTTCTCCCCGCCTGAGAAAGGGCCGAAGAGACCACGTCTAAAAACTGATTGACGTGAAATGGCTTTCTTAACCTTTTAAACACGGGGGGAATATCCTTTTTATCACGCCTCTGGTCAAAGGATTCCCCGGACATGATAATAATCCTTTCCCTTCGGCCCTCCTTCTTCATGGTTTTCAACAATCCGATCCCGTCGAGGCGGGGCATATTCATATCCGTTATCAGCAGGTCAAAGCAACGATTCTTCATCTGCAGGAGAGAGTCGATACCGTCTTTGGCAAGGGTGACCTTGAATCCTTCGCCGGACAGAACATCGAACAGGAGTTTTCGAATGCCGGCCTCGTCATCCACCACCATTATTTTTTTTGCCATTTTGATCCTCCTCTGACCATTCCTCCTTAAGGTCCCGGGAGACTTTATCAAGACCCATTTTTCGGGAGCCCTTCAGGAGAATGAGGTCGCCCTCTTTTATTACGTCCATAATTCTCTGTGCCATCTCACTATGAGATACGGCCCTTCCGGTCTTTTCTGGAGGAAAACCCCTATCAACAGCCCCGGCTATCATATCCGGGGCATGGTCTCCCATGGTTATGAAATAGGAGACGCCAAGTTCTGCGACCATTGCTCCTGCTTCCCTATGAGCTGATACCGTTTCATCTCCAAGTTCCATCATATCGCCCAATCCGACGATAAGCCTCCTCCCGCCTGCCAGGTCCCTGAGCGTATCAAGCGCTGCCTTGAGTGAATGGGGATTTGAATTATAGGTATCATCCACCAGAATAACGTCGTCATAAAGGTAAACAGGCCTGAGACGCCCGTTTATCCCTTCAAAGCGGTTAAGTCCCTCCCTTATGTGATCCGGGGGCTCCTTCATGCAAATGGCGATGGAGGCCGCAGCCAGTGCGTTTAAGAGATTGTGCATCCCCGGAACCCCGATTCCTATGGGGATGGAAGTGCCCTTGTATTCAATTTCAAAGGAAGTCCCTCCATACCCCAGATTTTTTATATTGCCCGCCCTTATGTCGTTCCCCGGACCCAGGCCAAAGGTTGTAATCTCCCTTTCAAATCGTGACGCCTCCTCCATGAGGAGTTCGTCATCGCCATACAAAAGGGCGGTGCTCCCGGGGGAGATCTTTTCCAGGAGCTCGGTCTTGGCCCGCGCCACGCCCCTGATATCGCCCAGGCCCTCCAGATGGGCCCTTGCCACGTTGGTAATCAGTCCGATGTCCGGCTCGGATATCTCGGTCAAGCGGCCTATCTCACCGGGTCTATTCATCCCCATCTCCAGAACGGCCCGCCTGTCCCCCCTCCTTAGCCCTAAAAGGGTGAGAGGCAGGCCTATCAGGTTGTTGAAGTTCCCCTTGCTTTTCAGCGTCCTGGACCCAAGGCCCAGGATAGTCGCGGTCATCTCCTTGACGGTGGTCTTGCCCGTGCTTCCGGTGATCGCAGCAACAACCACCTCCTGTTGACGCCTCCACCAGTTGGCCAGATCTCCAAGGGCCTTCACCGTGTCTAGGACCTCGATTACGGCCGTGTCACTGTTGGACGGGATACCAAGCCTGCGGACCCTTTCCGCTATTATGCAGGAGGCCCCTTTCTCAAGGGCCTTTCCCGCGAAATCGTGTCCGTCAAACCGCTCGCCCCGGATGGCAATAAAAAGCTGTCCCCTTTCGATCTCCCTCGTATCCGTGCTTATCCCCGTAATGACCGATCCCTCGTTGCCGGAGATGAGTTTCCCGTTGATCGGGGGAAGGATCTCACGGGCTGTTATTTTCCCCCATTCTGCAATCATTTCTTATTCAGCCCGCAGCCAGGAGGACTTCTTTCCTGTCATCAAAGAATTTCCTTTCCGATCCTATTATCTGATAGTCCTCATGCCCCTTACCTGCGATCAGGATCACATCCTTCTCTTCTGCCATTGAAATGGCCTTATAAATGGCCTTCCTCCTGTCCACCTCGATAAAATAGGACTTATCCGGGGACCCGGAATCGGGCGGCCATTCCCGTTTCAAAAGCCCTGATTTTTTCACACCCTCTTCGATCTGCTCCACGATGGATTCGGGGTCTTCGCTGCGGGGGTTGTCAGACGTGATAAAGACGATATCGCTGTTCTCACCTGCCGTAAGCCCCATCTCGAATCGCTTCCCCTTGTCCCTGTCACCGCCGCACCCGAAAAGTGTTATCAGCCTGCCCTCCGTAAGGGGACGAAGGGTCTCCTGGGCCTTGAGCAGGGCATCAGGAGTGTGGGCGTAATCGACTACCACGGTCAATCCCCGCCTGTTTTCCACTAATTCCAGCCGGCCGGGCACTTTCTTTAGCCTCTCTATGCCTTCTGTCACATCACGGAGGCTCAGGCCCAGAGAAAGCGCGGCCCCCGTGGCGGCAAGAATATTATATATATTAATCCGCCCTATCATGGCCGACCTGATCTCCGCTTCTCCTTCCCTTGTTACTATTTTAGCCCTTAAACCGTTTTTATCATTGGAGATGATATCCGCCCTCAGGTCGCGTTCCCGGGCAAGGCCATAGGTCAGGAGATCCCCCTTCACAAGGGCCGCGAGATCCCTGCCCTTAGGGTCATCCAGATTTATGACGGCCGTACCTTTTCCCCCCTCCTCGCGACCGGGAAGCCCGCTAAAAAGCAGGCTCTTTGCCTTGAAATATTCCTCCATTGTCTTATGGTAATCCAGGTGGTCCCTTGAAAAATTCGTGAATATTGCCGTCTTAAACAGGCAGTCCCCAGTCCTTTTCTGAACAAGGGCGTGAGAAGATACCTCCATGATCACATGGGTCACGCCGCTGTCGGCCATTTCTCTAATAAGACGCATCAGATCAAGGGACTCCGGCGTTGTTACTGGAGCGGGCCTGATCTTGCCCGTATAGCGGTAGTTGATCGTCCCGATCACACCCGGTTTCGCACCCGCGGCGGCAAGTATCGATTCAAGGATATAGCTTGTGGTGGTCTTCCCGTTCGTGCCCGTAATCCCGATGATCTCCAGGCCGTCACATGGGTTGCCATAGAACCGGGACGCCAGTCTTGAAAGCGACTCCCTTGAATCAGGCACCCTTATTATGGAGACATTCCCATGGGACCCCCTGATCTCTTCGGCTACCAGCGCAACCGCGCCCTTTTGAATTGCATCTTTAATATAGTCGCCCCCGTTTTGAGAATGGCCTTTTATGGCCACAAAAAGGTCTCCGGCCCTGATCTTTCTTGAATCATAGCCGATCCCCGTGATCTCAAGCTCCTTATCGCCTTCCAGATCATAGACGGGAATCCCCTCTAAAAGCCGTCCTAATTTCATTGTCTCATGACCCTGCCCTTTAGATCTTCACGCCGGGGGCTTGAAGCTCACCTTCACAAGGGTTGTCCCTTTTATTGATGAACCGGGCCCGGGAGATTGCTGGAAGGCCAGGCCCGTGCCCTCGAGTATAACCTTCAGCCCAAGGGCGCTCCCCCTTTTCATGACCTCTCTCATGGTCTGCCCCCTGAAATCAGGCAGCAGTTCAGAGTCTTCCCTTCTCGGGGTCTCCTCCTGATCTGATCTCGATCTCACCCCCTCATCCGGTTTCGGTTTCTCCATTACCTCGGCCATTCTCACCTCCGGATTTATCCGTAGGTTATTCAGGGCCCAGGTGCCGACCTCCCTGAAGACGGGACCGGCCACGAGTCCCCCGTAGACAAATCCTTTGGGTTCATCGATCGCTACCAGTATGACCAGCCTGGGTCTGTCCGCTGGCACGAATCCCACAAAGATGGCCACGTAATCCCTCTGGGAATAGCTCCTTGTCCTGTGATCGACCTTCTGAGAGGTGCCCGTCTTTCCGGCAACCCTGTACCCCGGTATGGCCGCAAGGGGGGCCGTGCCCCTCTCACTCACCACGCCTTCCAACACCCTCGTCACCTTTCTGGTGGTCTCCTGGGACAAGACCCTCCTCACCATATGGGGATGATATTCCTTTACCACCTTGCCTGACTGATCCGTGATCGCCTTTACGACAAAGGGCCTCATGAGTTTACCCCCATTGGCAATGACCGACATCGCGTTGGCGAGCTGGAGGGATGTGGAGGTCATGCCCTGCCCGAAAAAGACCGTTGCCCTGTCTATCTCCCTCGCATCATCGGGAGGCCTTACAAAGCCGTCTCTCTCGCCGATCAGGTCTATCCCCGTCCTGCTGCTGAACCCGAACCTTTTCAGGTATTCGCTGAATCTCCTGTAGCCTAATTCCTGACCGATCTTGATGGCGCCGATGTTGCTGGAGTAGACCACAATATCCGAAACGCTTAAGGTCTTATATTTTTTCGTGTCATGGATAGTGTGATTAGCTATCCTGTAACTCCCGTCCTCACAGTAGAATCGCGTATTAGGGGTTACTATATCCCTGTCCAGGGCCGCCGCTAAAAGGAAGACCTTGATGGCCGACCCCGGGTCATAGCAATCCGTAATTGTCCGGTTTCTCCACCGGTTGGGACGGTATTCCATGAAAATATTGGGATTGTAGGACGGGGCCACGGCCATTGCCAGGATCTCCCCCGTCTCTGGGTTCATGATCAGGCATTGTCCGCCCTTGGCCCGCGCCTTCTCTACGGCGGCGTCCAGGGCCTGCTGGGCCTTATACTGTATGTCCTTATCGATGGTCAGGATAATATTGTGCATCTCGTGGCCATCGACATCAGGACTGCTGAAAAAGAAGGGCCTCCCCAGCGCGTCGCGCATCTGGACTATGGTCTGCTGCGGCCCCCTCAGCACCCTGTCGTACCTTTTTTCCAACCCCTCGAGGCCCTGGTTGTCTGCCCCGACAAAACCCAGGAGTTGCCCGGCAATGTCCCTGCCCGGATAATACCGCCTTGTTTCCGTGGTAAAACCCACCCCCTTCAGGTCAAGGGCCTTGACCTGTTCAATTTTTTCAGGCGGCACCCTCCTCTTGATCCATACAAAGGAGCGTTTTTTCTTCAGGAGAGTCAGGATGTCGCGGCCCGATAGATCCAGGCTTAAGGCCAACTGGCCGGCCGCCTTGGCCTTTCCATCGATAAGATCGGGGTTGGCATAGATCGAACCCACCTCCACGCTTGCAGCCAGCTCATGCCCTTCCCGGTCGTATATCGTGCCCCTTTTTGGAGGGAGCTTGACCAGGGCCTTGTAACCGGCCCGGGCTATGGAATCCAGTTTGTCTCTCTCAAGGACCTGGAGCTGATAACTCCTCAATAGAATAATCCCCAGCCCGATTATGAAAAAAGCGGCAACAATATGAATGCGAAACCTGATCCACTTTTTTTCCTGTACCTTCATGGCAAGATAATAATCTGCTCCGGTAAGGCGTCTCTAAGGCCAAGGGCCCTCGCCGAGTCTTCCAGGCTCTGAGGAGATGTTAACGTGGCCAGCTCCACCTTAAGTTTTTGATTTATCTCTTTAAGATCCAACTCCTCCTGCTGCAGGCGGCTCAGGTCAAACCCTATCTGAGTGCCTTCAAAATTGGACCAGACGTAACCGATCCCGCTCCCCATGAACAGGATAAGGAGGATGGATATCATTATTACCTGCCTCTGGGTGAAATAGAACTTCCTTGGCTTGATTCTGGAATTGTTTATCCTGATGCCGGTACGGGTATTCCGCTTCCTTTCAACCTCTGATGGCTTTATGGGTCTTACCATATCAAATCCTTTCTGCAGCTCTCAGAACGGCACTGCGGGCCCTCGGGTTATCTTCGATCTCTCTTTTCTCGGGCCTAAGGCCCTTTTTGTGAAGCCTTTTGAAAAGGGCTTTTTTCCCACACACGCATTGAGGGAGGTCCGGGGGACACGTACAGCCCTTTTCCCAATCCGCCATGGCCTGTTTGACAAGTCTGTCCTCAAGGGAATGGTAGGTCAGAAAAACCAGCCTTCCGCCCTTTTCAACAAGGATGGGGGCACTTTCTAAAAACTCCTTCAGGTTTTCAAGTTCCCTGTTTACCGCGATTCTAAGGGCCTGAAAGGTGCGGGTAGCCGGATCTTTCGACCCGAAGTGACGGGAGGTGGGAACTATTGCCCTGACAAGATCTGCCAGTTCACGGGAAGTACGAATGGGATTTATCCTGCGTTCCCTTTCAATAGACCTTGAGATTAATCTGGCCTTTTTTTCTTCCCCGTAATCCCTGAGCATCATCTCGATCTCACGCCTTTCAAGGCTGTTAATGAGTTGCCGGGCGTCCATTTCATCAGTCAGGTCCATCCGCATATCAAGGGGCTCATCCCTGTTAAAGCTGAACCCCCTTCCGGATAGATCGAGCTGATAGGAAGACATTCCCAGATCCAGTAGTATCCCCTGGACCTTCCCGACTCCAAGATCCCGGAGTATCACATTTAAATCAGTAAAGTTCGCCTTCAGGAGGGTAACCCTCTCTCCAAGAGGGCCCAGCCTTTCCCTGGAAAGTCTTACGGCCTCAGAATCCCTGTCCAGGCATATTAAACGGCCTCTACCGGATATCGCCTTTCCGATGGACTCGCTGTGCCCGCCGCTCCCGACTGTTCCGTCGACATATGTGCCATCAGGCAGGGTTATCAGGGTCGTCACCACCTCATTAACCATGACCGGCTTATGAGGGTATTCCAAGATCCGCTCCCTCAGATGCCAAGTTCGGAAAGCGCCTGGCTTGCTTCAGGAAAACTGTTTTTAGCCCTTCTGAATTCCTCTTCCCAGCTCTCCCTGTCCCATATCTCAAAGAGCTTTAACTCTCCAACGATCATGACCTCTTTGTTCAGGCCGGCTATCTCCCTCAGATCCGGTGGTATCGTGATTCGCCCCTGCTTCAGTGGACATTCCTGGGCGCCTGAAATAAAATAGCGTCGATAGGTGTTGACAGCACTATCCATCAGGGATAGATTGGCGGCCTTTTCCTCGATGATTCGCCAGTCATCTTTGGCAAAGGCCCATAGGCAGTTGAGATGATTTGTGACGACAAGGCATGATTCTTCCTTCTGTTTCAGGATCTCCCTGAAACGTGCAGGAATGGCCAACCTTCCCTTTTCATCAAGGGTATGCTTTGAGCGTCCTCTAAACATGGCCAGCAGGAATTGACACTTTGCTCCACTTTGTTACACTTTTTGACACATTCTATCTAAAAATGGCTGTTTGTCAAGGTAAAAATGATAATTTTCTACTGAATGCAGTATGTTGTGACATCTCTGGGCAAATCACACAACGACTGGTAGATGGGATTCGGGAATGGAAAAAAAGCCGGGATAAAATATAAAAAAGGTATAAGGTATAAGGTATAGGGTATAGGGTTTAAGGTGTGAGGTATAGGACCGCAGAGCGGGGTGGATTAATTACGATTCAGCAATGGCTAACAAAGAGATCTCAACAGGCAGCCCCATAGAAAAAAAGATCAGGTGGGCTGAAGAATGCTTTCAGGCCCGGAGGGACCAGCTCCTGAAGGACTCCATACTTGCTGACCTGTTAGAACGCTTTACAAAGGCCGTTAACTCCTCACGCAAGGCCATGAAGGAAACTGGCATTGAAAGGACGTGCAGGCTCTGCGAAGAAAAAGAAGGTGGTTCATGCTGTGGGGCCGGTCTGGAAGACCATTACAGCGGATCACTCCTCCTTATTAACCTCCTCCTTGCCAAGAGACTCCCCAAGGCCAGATACGACCCTAGGGGCTGCCTCTTCCTGACCGCAACAGGCTGCTCCCTTCTGGCCCGTCACGTTATATGCGTGAACTACCTGTGTAAAAAGATAACCGACCGGATCGACCCTGAAAAGATAGCAGACCTCCGCGAGAAGGAAGGAATTGAACTCGAGATCCTTTTCCATTTAAATGAGCGGATAAAGACTGTATTAAACAGCCAATTATGAATGGGCTGAATATCAGCGGGAAGGAAAATGAACGGAAAGATCGAGAAAAGCCTCTTGAGAGTCGCGCATTTTTATGACGAAAAGAAAGTGGGAGACATAGGTCCCTTGGGCTTCCGGAGATCAACGGACCTTACGAGGCTCAAGGGCTGTATCCATACCCTTTTGGAACTGGGGATATTGATACCCGGCGAATCCCTTTTTCTGGACATGGGGTGCGCGGACGGCAGGGTCAATGTGCTTTTCAGCTATCTGGTCCGGAAATCCATAGGCGTTGAAATGGATGAATGGACCCTTGATGAATACGGCCCCCTGAGGAAGGAACTGGAAGCTGTCCTTAAAAGGGATAACCTCCCGCTCCCCCCTGATAATGTATCCCTGTTTCATGGGGATTCCATGGATGAGGGCCTCTTGGAATCAATGGGTGAGGAGACAGGCTTTGGTTTCGAGGATATTGATCTCCTTTACACCTATCTTACCATGCAGGAGGAATTTGCTGACCTGATCGCCCGCAGGGCCCGGAAAGGGGCCGTGTTCATGGTGTACGGCCTGGACAGGGTAATGCCAGCATTTGAGGGCCTCAGGCTATTGAATCCCGATAAACCTGTTGAGGGGATTTTGGCTCTATATCAAAAAGAATAGAGGCTGGATATGTGTCTTTACTTTAGGAGGCAGCAATAAAAGGCTCAAGGCTTAAGGCACAGGGCTTAAGGCAAACCATTGCTTCACTTTGCATTCCCTTGCGCCTTGCGCCCTGAGCCTTACGCCCTTTTCTATTTGGTCATTTACATTAGTCACCACGTAGACATCCTCTTGAAGAGAAACACGGCGCCGGATACCCTTTTCCATGCAAAGCCGATTTACTTTGATCCTGCTCTTCGCATCAATCCTCCCTTATAAACCTGTCGTGCTGCTTCTTTATTTTCCACTCATGGGTCAATAGCAACAGCATTATCGCTGCGGCCGCGATGTTGCAGACCAGATTGAACACATGGCCCCTGACAGGAATCATGAGGCCAATACCCGAGAGCGCGAACAATATCCGTTTGAAGGGGTTCAACCATAGGAAGAGATACCCGGTCAATGCGGCGGACAGCCCGAAGCAGCCGATTAGGGCGGTGCTGGTGGTTAAAATAATCCTTGCCAGGGACCCCTGGAACAGTAAGGCGGGGAAAAAGATAAACAGAAAGGGGACAATATACGCGATCACCCCGAAACGCGCCGCGGCGAAACCCGTCCGCATCGGGTTTGCGTCCGCTATGGCCGCCCCCGCGTAGGCCGCTATGCAGACCGGCGGCGTAATCATGGAGACTGATCCGAGATACAATATAAACATGTGGGCCGCGATGGGTTCGACCCCAAGTTCGATCATGGTCGGCGCCAGAAGGATTGCCAGGACTATATAAACGGAAAGGGTCGGCATGCCCATCCCCATGATGAGAGACGCCACGGCCACGATGGGTAATAAAATGAAGAGATTCCCCCCGGCCAGATCGCCGAGATACAGGGAAATAATAAATCCCAGGCCTGTATAGGATATGGTACCGACAATAATGCCCGCCAGGGCGGCAATACTGCCTAACTGGACCAGGGCCCTGCCCGCTCCGTGTAGGCCCTCGATAATCCAACCAATGCTAAAGCGGGTCTTCCCCTGGAAGAAAAAACCGAGGACTAAAATTGAAACTACTCCTACGAGGGCAGATTTTTCGGCGGTCATGCTTAAATAGAACAGTGCATACAATAGTACGGCAAAGGGAACCAAAAAAAAATGGCTCTTGCTCAATACACTGGAAATCTTCGGCAATTGATCCCGTGGCAGGCCCTTAAGGCCTGACTTACCGGCCTCCATGTCCACCTGAAAAAAGACGGTTCATCCGGTTAATGAATACATTTCATGCATAAGAGCTTTGACTTTTATAGTAAGCAGATATCTGGCCCATGGGGTTCTCTTTTCAGCGGCGAAGGTCTTAGAAGCAAGTCCTTTGCATAAGGTAGACCCAAGGCGGGCGGAATGAATTCAGGCGAACACCCACATCCTTCCGGACCGGCATGTATTTGAGGAAGCCATCCGCCCGCCTCCTATGGCAATATGCTATGGCACTGCACATAAACCAGTTCGCCTGTCGAAAAGAGAGCCCCATGGACCGGATGCAGAAAATACCGTAAACTGGTTAAAATCGTACTCATTAACCGGATGAACCAAAAAGACGGTAGCGTAATAGAGAAGGGCCGGAATAATGGCGGCAATAGCCACCTTCTGGTAGGGTATTCCCAGGACCTCGGCCATTACAAAAGCGGTCACGCCCATAATTGGGGGGGCTATCTGACCCCCTGTGGAGGCGACCGACTCAATGGCGCCGGCTATATGGGGCTTGTATCCTATTCGCTTCATAAGGGGTATAGTAACCACGCCAGTGGTAACCACGTTGGCTACAACCACCCCTGAGATGGTTCCAAAAAGACTCGATCCCACTACAGCCATTTTTCCCGGGCCCCCGCGGAACCCGCCAAAGGCAGACATGGCCACGTCTGTGATAAAATCCCCTCCACCTATGCTGAATAAAAGATTCCCGAATAGGATAAAGGCCAAAACTATAATGGCGGCCACGCCGAAAATAATGCTGAGCATGCCGTTGGTTTCCAGGAAAAGATAATTGACCTGCTGACTGTAGGGGAGGCTTAATCCGGACAATAGATCAGGGAAGAACCAGGACAGGTGTGGAGAGACAATAAAAAAAAGTCCGAACAGGGCCAGGAAGAGATTGGTCACCCTTCGGGACGCCTCAAGTACCAGGAAGATGGCTATGGTGCCCATGATCACCCTGTCCATGGTGACGGACCCCAGGGTCAGGGTGATCTTGAGATAGAATATGGCGATGTAAAGACCGACCCCGGCCCCCAAAATGGCAAGGACACCATCGTACCAGGGGACCCGGTCTCTGGGCGATTTCCTGCCCATGGGAACCATTATGAATGTGCAGAACAGGAGCATTCCCAAAATCATGCCGTAATACTGCTCCCTTAAGATACTCCATTCCAGGTAAAAGGGGATATCCATGATAAAAAAACACCCCACCAGCGGCATGGCGATCAAAATCGTCTTTGTCAGCCAGTGCAGCCAGCCGTCCAGATCCCTATAACCGAACTGGGATTCAGGGGTATTCAACTGCACAGCGAAATCAACGGCAAGCCCCTGGATTCACCTGAGTTCATGCCACTCTTCGAGAAGATGACCCAGTATAATCTCCCTATCCTGCTTCACCCTGAAATCAGGACGAACAAGTTTCCGGACTATCCCGGCGAAAAAGAGTCCTATCACATGATACACATCATCTTTGCCTAGCCCTACCGAACCACTCTTGCCATGACTCGTCTGGCCATGAGCGGCATCTTTGAAAAGTTGCCCACCCTGAAGATCATCACCCATCACTGCGGGGCCATGGTGCCTTTCTTTGAGCAGAGGATCAATGTGGGATATATGAGTCACTTGTCGCGAATGGGTTTCAAGCACGCGCCTGTTCTTAAGAAACGACCGCTTGACTATTTTCGCATGTTTTACGGCGATACGGCCCTTTACGGGAGCCTGCCCGGACTGACCTGCGGTTATGCCTTTTTCGGCGCGGATCATATGCTCTTCGCAACGGATATGCCCTACGATCCCCAGCTCGGGGACATCTATATCAGGGAGACAATTCGAGCCGTTGAAGGGATGGATATTGCTGATTCGGAAAAGAAAAAGATTTTCGCTGAAAATGCGAAAGAGATGATGAGGCTACCTGTATAAGACTTGTAAATCGGGCGAAAAGACCTTTGCAAGGCCAAGGCCGATCCGCCTCCTGTGATAAGCCTACAAACTTGCCCTATCCCTCATCTGCTTCCAATTACAGACGAGGCAGCAGGACACCCTGCCCGGTTAGTTTGTCTTGAAGGACCCTGTAATCCACATTTCTGGGTTCGATGCCGGCCTTCGCCACCATTGCGGCGGCCGTTCCCGCCGCCTGCCCCAAGGAAATACAAAAGGGGATAATGTTGAAGTGATGGTTAATACTGTCTGCCGACGAAAAGGCCCGGCATGCCACAAGCAAGCCGTCCACTTTGCGAGGCACCATGCAACGGTAGGGGATGCACATCGCAGGGTGCTTGGCTGATATCTCGCCGTTATCGTTATTGGCGAAGACCGCTATGGTGTCCTCGAATATCTCATCCGATTCCATGTCCTTCTCCGTCAATGTGTATTCTCCCATCACGCGCCGCCCCCCCTGAAGCCCGAGTTGAGGCGCCGAAAGCATGATATAGCTCCTTTCAAAACCGGGGACATATTTCCGGAAGAACTCGTAAGTGAGAAGCGCCCTCTTCCGGGCCTGAATGTCAACGCGGGTCAATTCTTCAACATCCATGGCATCCGAAGCCTTTCCGTCCGAGCGAGGTTGAAAGCAGTGAAACCATACGCAGTTATCCTGGTTCTTTAGCAGGGCCTTGAAATAAAAGGGGTGCCCGCCCAGATCTCCAAGCTCTTTCATGAGTTCTTCATGCTTCTCTGGTTGGGTAGTCTTAAACCCCTCGGATTTCCTGATATCGACATTGGTCAGCCAGAAAACATTGGCCAGCCAGGCGGTCCTGAGTTTCGGGCTCAGTGTTTCATCATAGTCTGCACCGGACGCAACAAATATGTCGCCGTCTCCGGTTGAATCGATGACGACCTTTCCCAAAATCGCCTGCCTCCCGGATTTACTCTCAAAAAAAACACCCTTTACCTTTTCTCCTTCCATGATCGGCTGGACCCCCCAGGAATGAAGAAGGAGATCGACGCCCGCCTCGATGACCATGTCATTAAGCTCATCCTTCAGAATCTCGGGATCCACCACAACAGTATATAGCACTCTCGTCTTATTGATATTCAAATCCTTCCGCAAATAGAACCAGTCAAAGTTGGCTTTATGGTAATAGTTGACGACATCTTCCCTTGTCGTCCCCCAGTCCTCCTTTTTTGGATAAACCGCCCCGCCCCTTGCATCTATTCTGTCCACCAGTTCCTGGCAAATCCCGGCGGTTCGCTGCTCCCCGTTGATGTCGCTGAGGTTCGGTATGATGTTCACGAGTCCCCCGGTCGACATCCCTCCAAGGTACCCATACCGCTCAATGAGGACCGTCCTGGCCCCTGTTCTGGCCGCGGCAATCGCCGACCCGATACCTCCCGGACCGCCGCCTATAACTACCACATCTGCCTCCCGGCATACCCTGATATCCCTGGCGGGTTCCTTGATGGTTTTTTTTAACAGGTCATTTCCCATCATGAGTCCTCCATACTCATACACATTTATCCATCCCTTAGCGCCAGGCATCCACGGACGCGCTCTTGACGTATCTGAAATCCGTGGTCTTCCAAAAGGCGTTGGTCTCTCCGCCGACCACGACCATCTCGATATTTTCCGGTATATTATAGGGTGTAATCAGCTCATCAGGGGGCAGCTCTCTCCAGGTCCTATAGGGCTCAATGCCATCCTGGGCCATGGGGAGTATGAAGGAATAGATGATATCAGATCCCCAGTATTGTCCTGCCGGCACCTTTACATTTTCGGAAAGCCATCTGGCATAGTCCTGTTTGGTCTTAAAACCATGCATTTCCTTAAGGCTCTTGGCCACTAAAGGGTCCAACAATAGTGTGGCACAGGAGTAAAGGGCACAGAATGCCTTCAGTAAAATGATCGTCTCTTCCTGGGGAGGACGCTCGTTGATGGCGCCCATGCTGTTGATGACGCTCCAGCCGGAAAAGATACTCACCACGCTCTCATCAGCCTTGAAGCCCTTCTGGACATGGAAAGGCTCCCAGACACTCCGCTCTTCATTTTCCGCAAAGCACATGTTGTTGTAATTCAAGTTGTTTCCCTGGGAGGGCACGAAGGTCTCGCCGACCCTGGTGCTTCCGAAATTGATGGTCATCAGGGTCCAGGCCCTGCCGATAATGGAATTGGCCGGATTCATGGGACTCAGGGCCGCGACACCGGAATTCATGCCAAGCTCTTTTCTGACAGGGCCGTTGACCACCACCATCCGGCCAAAAGAGGTGGTCGAACTGGGAAAAGCAGGTTGCCCGGTCGATGCCAGAGCCAGGATCACCGGCAGATGCTCGGGTTTTGCGCCCGCCATCACCGCGTTCACGGCCACCTTCTCCACGGTGTAGGATTGTCCCGGGATACTGTCAGTGATGGCCATTTCACCCATCACCTCGTCCGGGGCATGGCTGGTGCCCTTGAGCATGGCCGCCACCCTCTCTTCCGTGGGCAGGATAATGGGCAGCCCGTCGGTCCAGGCATTTTTCTGGAAGTAATCTCTGATATTATCCTCCGTGTCCCCCGGAACCAGCCGTGGATGTTTTATTGTTTGATAGGTGAGGGCTTCTTCCCCCTCCGTGGCGGGTTTGGTCAACCCGTCAATGATCTCCTGCATGAGGGGCACACCCGTTACTGGGTCTTCGCCCTCGATATATTCCTTTAATACCTCATCCGGCATACCCACCACAGGATATGGTGGGAAGCTGAGCCGCAGGGGCATGCCATGGGCCCGCACATCCTGTACCATGTATTCTGCAAACCGAGCCGTCGTCATGGCCACGGTGGGAATACCGTAATCCCTTTCAACTGTCCTGCAATGTCTGGCGACCGCCGACGTGCAGCCGTCTCAGCCGCCCACCCCCAGGATCATGGCATCACCCCTTTCCCTGATTTCGGTCCACAGATCAGGTTCATCCATGAACATGTTGCCGGTTTTGCGTCTGATGACCGTCTTTACTCCGGGCATGTGTGCGGCAAACCATTTCTGCATCTGTTGCAGAAATTCATAGCTGCCCCCGAATCTGCCGTCCACAAGATAAACAGTCTTTCCTTCCAGTGTGTCCAGGCGGGGAGACGGGGTCAAACCGAGCTTGCCGGATGGCTTGTCCAATGGAGCCTTCGGCATGAAAACGGACTCATCTTTCAATTCGGGCAGTGTTTCTCCCTGGGGGTTCAATACCGTATCAATAACCCTTGGTACTCCGCTCTGTATCATTACCATGTCAAACCTCCATTATTTATTATGCTATTTTTGCAATTCTTCAGAATAAACCTGTATTTAATTGAATGCGGCCCTGTCCTTCATGGAAAATGTTTTTGAGGGGTTGGCGCTTTTCCCTGCAGGATATTCTCCATTCTTTGTTGAATATCTTCCTTGTATTTAGGTTCCGGGAAAATATAGAAACTGTTTTGCCGGATTGCGTCAAAGACTTTCTTTGCGCATTCGTCAGGAGACATTGCGTTCGGCAGTAGGTCCAGCACCAACTTACGCATAGCCTGCCCCTCGGGAGTTTGAGGAATATCAGTCTGGAGGTTTCGCGGTCCTCCGGGACGGTTCCTTTCGGTTTCAAAGATTCGGGTGCGGGTAAAACCCGGACACAACAGGGACACTCCTATCGGGGCGCCCTGTCTCTTGAGCTCTAAATAGAGTGTCTCTGTAAGGCTGGCGACCGCATGCTTTGTCATTTGATATGTCCCGGGAACCGGACCGGAAGTGAACGCGGATACCGAAGCAGTATTGACTATGTGGCACTCGGTCTGCTGCTTCAACATGATAGGCACAAATACCCTTATTCCATGAATTACTCCCCAAAGGTTGATGCCCATCACCCATTCCCAGTCATCCAAGGTGTTTTCCCAGATTGTTATTCCTGGACGTCCCGCTCCGGATACACCGGCATTGTTAAACAGCATATGAACGGCCCCGAACATTTCAATGGTTTTTTGGCCCAGCCTTTCAATATCCCCTGCCTTAGACACATCAGTTCGTACAGCCCGCACATCTCCCCCGATGGCTTTCAATGCCTTATCGGTCTCGATCAACGCAGGTTCCTCGATATCGGCAATCACCACTTTCATCCCTTCTTGAACACAATGTTGAGCTATCCCCCGGCCGATGCCGCTTGCCCCGCCGGTTATCACCGCGACTTTATCCCTGAATTCCTTCATAATTTCCTCCTTGCACAAATTTGTTTCTAATCCCATTCCTCAATAGCTCAATGGAGAACTGCCTGAAACAGCAAGCATTATTCTTCGCGGCTGCCTTTAAAAGACGCGGGAGTAAAGATCCTGGTCCATAGGACCAGGCTTTAGAGCCAAAGCGGAGGTCAGGTTCTTTTTTCAAGCCCTATCTCAAAAAGAGTTCCTCCAGACTTTACCGTTCCCGCAGATGGGAGGGTTCATACCATAAAAGCTCTGGCAGAATATCCCTTTCAGATGAAATGACCTGTCCTATTGAACCCTTCCATCTGCGGGAA